>DASWKR010000036.1 GCA_036396535.1 Acidimicrobiia bacterium
ACCCGAATCCGATGAGTCGGAGTTCCTTGGATCCGATAGCCCCGTGACGTTTCGACCGTGACGACGGGCTCGACGCCGTTTACGTAGAACTTCGTCGCGGTGCGTGAGCCTTCGTCCGTTGCGACGTCGAGACCGAGGTCTTGCCACTGACTTCCGTTCACATCACCGAGTGAGGCGAGCCGCACGAGACCGCGCTCGGTCGGCACGAGGGACCCGCCCACCAGGCACCCCGTTGGCGCAAGAACACTTGTCTGGGCGTTTCGGTAGCCGTACGTCTCGCCGAGCTTGAGCGCCGTATTCCAGGCGTTGTGCGCCTCGTGGAGCATCTCCGGCGGGCAGAGCTGCTGGTCGATCGCGACCACCTTGTGGCTGACGTCCTCGAAGTCGTCCTTGCCGAGGGCAGCCCTACGGTGGTTGCGGATGACCCGCAGCATCGACTCGGCGTTCTCGGCGTACCTCGGGAACGGGCCGACCACCCCGGCCATCTCGGCGGACGTGGAATACGAGTGACCGGTGAGGATGGCGGTCATGGCCCCTGCGATGGCACGGCCCTCGTCGGAGTCGTAGGCGATGCCCATCTGCATGAGCAGCGAGCCGAGGTTGGCGTAGCCGAGGCCGAGCGTCCGGTAGTCGTAGCTCCCCTGGGCGATCGCCGCCGACGGGAAGTGGGCCATGGTCACCGAGATCTCGAGGACGATCGTCCACAACCTGATCGCATGCCGGTACGCCTCGAGGTCGTACCCGCCTGTGGCGGCGTCGTAGAACGTCACCAGGTTCAGGCTGGCCAGGTTGCACGCCGTGTTGTCGAGAAAGACGTATTCGGAGCAGTTGCTGACCAATGCACCGCCTGCGACGTAGGAGTGGTTGATCGGCTCCGTGAGGTTGTAGGTCGTCTCGAACCCGTCGAACCTCCTGCCGACCAGAGTGCTCCAGTCCTTCGAGGCGTAGCGCTTCGCCTCGACCATCAGCTGCTCGAGCCGGTCGCGCTTGCTCGGCAACGTGAAGCCGATGGCGGCGGCGAACCGTTCGAGAGATGTGCTCGTGACTCGCAGATCGTGCATCGGAATGCTCTCGTACGTCCGGTCCTCGCCGAGCTTCGTCGTGTACTCGAACCCTTGCGTGCCCCCAGCCCTTGTGCGGTAGATGCGGCCGCGGATGCCGAACGTGTCGAGCAGCTGTTGAACGTCACGCAGGAGGTCCTCGGAAGTGCTTCCGAGCCCTGCGTAGCGGCTTTTGTCGCCACGGTGGACGACGGTGCCGTCCGCATCGAACAGCCCCTGTAGGAAGGCGGCGACGATCGGCTTCGGGGCCTCGAAGATCGAGCACGGGACACGCTTGTGCGCCGACTTGGCTTGCGTCACGCCCAGAGACACGAGGAACTTGCGAATCGCGCCCCGGCTGACCCGCAGTTGGTATGTGCCGTTGGTCATGGCCGCCGGCTTCGGGGCCATCCCCCCGTTCATGGCCGTGAGCAACTCGGCATGGGCGAGCATTGCCGTCTGCTGCTCCTCACCGGATCCGTAGATCGTCGTTGCCATCTTGCCGGTCATCGAGCCGTCGCCGACCAGCCAACCGAGGTAGTGGGCGAAGTCCTCGGACCACTTCGCCGGGAGCTCCACCGCATAGCGGCGGGACGACCGAGCCTGGTACCACGAAGCCTCGCTGGAGACGGGGATGGACCAAGCTGCCATGCCGAAATCGACCGCTCGATCGAGCAGCCGGACCCGGTCCTCGGCGGTCAGCTCGTCGGCACGGACCCATCCGCGATTAGAGGTGAACAACCTGTGGTTCGGGGTCGTCCTGATAACCCGCCCGTCCGAGAACTCCAGCTTCACGATCTCGTTCGTGCCGGTGACCATGATCTGCGTCGGCCTGGAGAGCGAGACTGACTCGACCGGCGCATCCGGATGGGTCGCATCGTGGCTGTAGACCTCGAAGGACTCACCCTCGGCGGCACGCCTGACGAGGTCGCGAAACTGGATCAATCCCTTGTCGGTGGCAATGCGGGTCTCGCCGGTGAAGCACGGATTCGTTGCGTTGATCCGGCCGCCGGCCGGGCTGGTGTGCCACTCCTGGATGGTCGTGTCGAACTGCACGCCGGGATCGGCGCATTGCCAGGCTGCGTCGGCGACCTGGCGCCACAGGTCGCGCGCCTTGACGGTCTTCATCACGGATCCGTCCGTGCGCGCCGTGAGCTCCCAGTCCTGGTCGTTCAGCACGGCGTCGATGAACTCGTTCGAGAGACGAACCGAGTTGTTCGAGTTCTGGCCGGAAACGGTGGCGTACGCCTCGCCGTTGAAGTCGGATGAGTAGCCGGCGGCGACCAGCGCCCTGACCTTCTTCTCCTCTTCGGCCTTCCACCTGATGAAGGTCTCGATGTCGGGGTGGTCGACGTCGAGGATCACCATCTTCGCTGCCCGCCGGGTGGTGCCTCCGCTCTTGATGGCGCCGGCGGCGCGGTCGCCCACCTTGAGGAAGCTCATGAGTCCCGACGACTTTCCACCGCCGGAGAGCTGCTCGCCCTCGGCACGGATCTTCGAGAAGTTCGACCCGGTGCCCGAGCCCATCTTGAAGAGGCGAGCCTCGCGCACCCAGAGGTCCATGATCCCGCCCTCGTTGACGAGGTCGTCGTCGACGCTGTTGATGAAGCAGTTGTGAACCACGATTCCGTTGGCCACATACGACTCGTCGTCTTCGACTTGGAAGTTGTAGACCGTTCCATAGAAGGATTCGCGGTCGGTAGTTGCGACGAGGTCGACCGCTTGCGGTAGTTCCCCGCTCGCCGGATCGCCGGCGGCCACGACGTGATCGCCCGGCTGGATATCGGCGGCCACGACCCATTCCGGCGTCGCAGTCGTCGGCATGCCCGCCCTCACGGCCAGGACCGGGTGGTTCCCGGTAGCGGTGAGAGCCTTTGCTATGCGTCCGGTGATGCCGAGACGAACGAGGGACTCGTCGACCTGCCTCTGCATCACGTCCGAAACCCGCCGGTACCGGCCGTTGTGGGTCAAGACCTCGTCGCCGATCTCGATCTTCTCGATCGCCTTGATGCCGTCGCGTGTGGTGATCGTCGTTCCCGCCGGGAAGCAGGCGTGGGGGGCGGGCCTCGTGTATGAGTCGGGGGAGGGGAGGAGCTCCTCCGTGTCAGGATCGACGTACCAGAAGCCCTGCGGGGTGCCCTTGATGCCGTACATGTGGGCCAGGCCGGTGTTGAACCACTGCGGGGAGTTGGGGGCGGCCATCTGGTGGAGGAGCATGTAGGCGAGCTCGTCCTCGAAAGCGTCGGCGTCGCGATCGGAGGCGAAGTATCCGGATGTCTCACCCCAGGAGCGCCACGTGGCTGCGAGGCGCTTGATGACCTGGCGGGCGGAACCCTCGGGGCCGGTGAGCATCTTGCCGTCGTCGTCGAACGTGGGGTTGCCGCGCTCGTCGAGTTGCGGGACGCCGGCCTTGCGAAAGTACTTGGAGACCATGATGTCGGCCGCCACCTGGGACCAGCCTTCCGGGACCTCGGCGTCCTTCATCTCGAACACGATCGAACCGTCCGGATTCGAGATGCGGGAGTCCCGCCGACTCCACTGCACCGACTCGTAGACGTCCTCGCCCTCGCGGGTGAATTGACGCTCGACCCGAAGCCCCTTGCTCACGGCCTCGTCCATGGGTTTCTCCCTCCCAGCCGCTCCTGGCCTCCCGACCTCGGAGGATGCGGCTACTTTGTCCACAGATCCATCCACATGCACCACATCTAGTGGTTGGGAAGTCGACTAGGCCCTAGATGTCGCGGTGCGGAAGAGCGATCATAGTTACACAGGTGTAACTACGTCAAGGGTATTCACCCCACGACTCTTCTCGCCGCTTCGTCGAGGAAGTGGCCGCATTGAACGGCACCGGTTCCCACGCGATCAAGCCACGTCGCTGGATTTGTTTCGCGACGCCTCCCGAGTTTTCGCGCCCGCGGCGATCTCCTCGGCTGATGCAAGTCCCTCTTTCGAGGAACGGCAGCGTCACGCTCCGTTTCGGGAAATGGCACAGTGACGGCGATGGAACGGTCACCGGATGCGAGGTCGCTTCGATCACCCCGCACGTCCGTCATCCTGATCGCCGGGGCGACGGCCTGGAACGTGGCGCAGAATCGACTCCTCCCTCGCTGGTCGTACGTCCCGGGAAACGTGTGTGGGATCGGCCTGATCGCATACGCGGCGAGGCATGCCGGGATCAGTCGGGAACAACTCGGCATCGACTCGAGGCGGCCCGGTCGAGGCGCTCTCACCGGAGCCATGGTGGCGGGCGTGGCGGCAGGTGTGGTGTGGATCGGGGTCAGACTGCGTCCCGGACTGTTCGCAGACACCAGGGTGATCGGCACGAGACCGGCCTACGAGGTGCTCTTGCGGATCCCTGTCGGGACAGCCTCCTTCGAGGAGGTCCTGTTCCGCGGCCTGCTCCAGGCAGCCTGGGGCTCTGCCGGGTCGAGCACCGCTTTCGGCGCTTGGCACGTGCTCCCCACCTTGCAGACCGCCGCCGTCAACGGCCTCCCTCGGGCACCTTCGGCCGCCGCCGCAGTCGTGGTCACCGTCGCCGCCGGTCGGGCGCTTGCCTCCCTGCGGGCGCGGTACGGGCTGGTCGCCGCCGTCGTCGCCCACGCCGGGATCAACATCGCCGGCTACCTCGCGGCGCGAGCGGCATCGTCGAACCGGTAGCCCGCAGCGTTTCGTATCCTCGTCGTGACGGTGGCTTGGAGGAGACCGATGGGCCGATTCGAGCAACTCACGCGCCGGGCGTTCGTGAGGGATCTTGGCAAGGGGACCCTGGCGATCGCCGTGTTGGGGGTCGCCGCATGCTCCGAAGGCGGTGCCGGAGCGACGACCGCAGCGCCGGACGACGAAAGCGGCACGACCAGCCCTCCGACCGCCTCCCAGACCTCCACCACGACCACGATCGCACCGGCCACCACCGAACCGCCCGGCTCGACTCAGCCGGCAGGGGACGGCGTTGCCTGGGAGCGGGTCGATCTCGGGTTCGTGTCGGCATACCTGCTCGTCAGGGGCGCCGAGGCAGCGATCGTCGACACCGGCGTCGCCGGAAGCGTCGGCGCCATCGAGCAGGTGCTCGCCAGCATCGAGCTGAGCTGGGATGAGGTGGGCCACGTCGTGCTCACCCACCTCCACCCCGACCACATCGGAAGCCTCGGAGACGTGATGACCGCCGCCGACCAGGCACTCGGGTATGCCGGCGCCGAGGACATCTCGGCGATGGGGGCGTCGCCACGGCCGATCGAGGCGGTCGGGGATGGTGACACGGTGTTCGGCCTCGAGATCATCGAGACGCCGGGCCACACGCCCGGTCACATCTGCGTACTCGACCCGATCGGCGGCCTGCTCGTCGCGGGCGATGCGCTCAACGGCGGCGGGCCGGGCGTCCTCGGTCCCAACGCCGACTTCACTCCCGACATGGCGACCGCCAACGAGTCGGTGAAGAAGCTGGCCGACCTGCACTTCGACACGGTGGTGTTCGGCCACGGCGAGCCGATGATCGGTGGTGCGAGCGACCTGGTTGCGTCGCTCGCCGGCGAGCTCTGAACGGCCCGCGAGAATCAACCCCGTGGAACCGGCGAGGTCGTTTCGGGTCACGGTGGCTCCAGGCCCCGGTGGGCGGGTCCTGGTGCCGATCCCGTTCGATCCAGACGCAGCCTGGGGGCGGAAGGAACGCCATCACGTGTGCGGCACGGTGGAGGGGATGGGTGTGCGTGCTGTGGTGGAGCGCCTGGACGACGGTTGGGCGATCGCACTCGGGGCTGCGTGGCGCCGGGCGTGTGGCATCGGAGAGGGCGACGCCGTGCAGGTGTCGCTCGCGCCTGAGGGACCCCAGCGTGGAGACCTCCCCGACGACTTCCGTTTGGCACTCGAAGCGGCGCCCCGAGCCGGAGCCTTCTTCGATTCGCTGGCGCAGTTCTACCGCGTGGCTTACCTGCGCTGGATCTCCGCCACGAAACGGGATCCCGCCCTGCGGCGGCAGCGCATCTCAGAGGTCGTGGGCTTCTTGGAAGACGGCATCAAGCAGCGCCCGAGCACCTGAGTCCCGTTCAGACGGGGCGAACCCTGGTGGCGAGGGGTCGTGCGCCTCCCTCGATGGCTCGGAAGTGCACACGGCGGCCCGGGAACAGGTCGCTTGCGATCCCTCGCACGACGGAGGCGTCGACGAAGACGTCCGAGTCACCATCGCGTGAGATCAAGCCGAAGCCGCCTTCGGCGTCGTAGACCTTGATAGTGCCCGTCTGGTCGGTGCGTCTCCCGAAGATCGGCGTGGCGGAGATCCGCCCGATCGTCAGCGAGAACATCATCGTCAACAGGAGGAGTGCGAGCGGGAAGCCGAGAATGGGCAGCTGCTCGAGGCCTGCACGAGCCATCACCGCGAATGTCCGCGACAGGCTGTCCTGCAGCACGGGCGGAGGGGGGGCGTCCGGACCGCTCTCGGCTCCGACGACGTCGTCGTGGACGTCATCCGTGCCTCCGGGAGGCGCAACGCGGATACGCACGCCGGCCGTGGCGGCGTCGATGCCGTCCGTGACCTGGTAGACGAAGACGACCACTCCGACAAAGCCGTCTTCGGGCTGGTACACGACCGAACCATCCGGTCCGAGCGTCAGGTCACCGTCATCCGGGGGTGCCACGAGCGAGATGACCAGGGCGTCGCCATCGTCGTCCCAGTCGTTCGCCAGCACTCCCGGGCTCCCGACTTCGAGCGGGCCGGGCGCCACGAACACATACGTGTCATCGAGCGCGACGGGAGGAGCGTTCGAGGCCTTGACGTCGAACGTGACGGTGCCCTGTGCCGATGAGGAGCCGTCGGTGACGATGAAGCGGAGCGAGTCGCTGCCGACGGCGTCACCGGCGGTGTAGACGAGATCGGGTGCCCTTCCGGTCAGCGCCCCCGAGGCGGGAGCAAGATCGATCACATAGGCGAGGTGATCACCATCGGCGTCCGAGGCGTCGAGCGTGAACGAGATGGACTCGCCGGCGAGGACCGCCAAGTTCGACGAAGTGGCGACGGGAGGACGGTTCACGTTCTGCACGGTCCAGGTGATCGTCTCGGAGTCGCTGAGGGCAGGGATCCCGCCGTCACGGACGGTGAAGACGACCGTGTAGGGGCTTCTCGTGGCCCCTTCGAATGGCAGCGTCCCCGCTACGAGCCCGCCCGGCGAGATCTTGATGCCGGGGGGCAGCCCCGTCGCCGTGAACGTGAGTTGCTCGTGCGGCAGATCGGGATCGTCCGCCTGCAGGCGGAACGAGATACTCGCCCCCTCGACGTCGGCTCGATCCCCCGGGTCACCGATCATGGGCGGACCGTTGAGCCTCGGCACGTCGATGCGGACCCTCTGCTGATCGGAGAGGTTCGGCACGCCGTCGTCCGTCACCCGAACGATGATCTCGAACGTCGACCCGGCGTGGGTCGCCCCCGGCGTCCACGAGAAGAGCCCGTTTGCCGATCCGATGACCGCGCCGCTCGGAACGGGATCGCTCCCGGCTGCCAGGGAGTATCCGAGAGCGTCTCCGTCCGGGTCGGTGGCCGCCGCCGTGAAGCGGACCGACCCCGCTGCGCTCGGCGTCTGCGGTGGGATGGTCGCCAGTCTCGGCGCCCGGTTCGAAGTCGTGATCGACCACGAGAAAGTGCGGGTGGCGCTGCGTTGCGGAGATCCGTCGTCGGTGGCGGTCACAGTCGCCTCGTACGGACTGTCGAACACGGCGGACGGAGCGACGGTGCCGCCGATGATCCCCGTCGAGGAGTCGATCGCGAGCCCGGTCGGGAGGCCGGTCCCCGAGTACCTGACGACGTTCTCCGGGAGGTCGGGATCGGACGCCGAGACGGGGAGGCTGACGGAGTCGCCGACCCCGCTCGCCTGGCTGGCGATCGACGTGAGAAGGGGAGCTCGGTTGACTTCGCCGACGGTCACGGTGACCGAGGCCGTGTCTGAGCTCGGCGGGTCGGCCGAATCGGTGACCCTCGCAGTGAAGCTCGATGTCGCCGGGCCTTGCGCCTCTCCGGGGGTCCACGTGATGCGCCCGGTCGACGGGTTCACCGAGAGGCCGGCCGGAGCGCCGCTCACGCTGTAGGTGAGGCTGTCGCCGTACGCTTCGTCAGGGTCGGAGGCGGACAGGACGAGGGACATCTGCTCCATCTCCGGGACCGAGACCGGAGGCCCCTGGTCCATCGTCGGAGCCCGGTTGGTGTTCGTCACCGTCCACGTGAAGCCGTCCGTCACGGTATCGCCGTTGGGATCGGTGGCCGTCACCACGACGTTGTAGGGGCTGGCGAGCGAGCCGTCGTACCGGAGCGTGCCGCTGATGACGCCCGAGCTGCTGCCGATCGTGATGCCGGCCGGGAGCCCTGTCGCCGTGTAGGTGATCCCTCCGCCGTCGGGGTCGGACGCCTCGGCCACGAGCGACACGGCCGCGCCCTCGGCGTCCGTCCTGTCCGGGAGGTTCTCGACGAGAACCGGGACGCGACCAAACGTGGCCGCTATCTCGACGTCGTCGACGAACAGGTAGCCCCTGGCGAGGACTCCGAACGCCTGGAGGGCGACCCTGGTGTCGGCATCGACCCACGACGAGATGTCGAACGAGGCTTGGCGGTCGGCCGCATCCGAGCCACTGAACTGGTATGTGGCGACGGTGTGCCACGTCAGCCCGTCGAACACCTGGACGTTGACCCCGTCCCCTATGCCGTCGAGGAGCCCCGATTTGAGGTCTTGGCGCCGGTAGCTGAAGGTGAGAGTGGCCTCGGCCGCGCCTTCCAGGTCGACCTGGCGCTCGATTCGATCCGTTGCAACCAGCCCGTTCGCTCCCACCCTGAGGCAGCTGACCGCGGCGCAGCGCGCCGCAGCGACGATCTGGATGTTGCCGCTCGCCGGCCCGTTCGAAGGCGTTTCCTGCCAGCTCGTCTCCCATGGAGCGGAACCGTGGTTGTTGGAGTACGAGACCTCGGTGAATCGGTCCCGATAGGTCTCGTTCGTCACGGCGGCTGCGGGCGGGACCGGGGCCGACAATGCCGCGATCACGAGCGTGAGCGTTGCGGCGACGCTGCGACGGCTCACGAGGCGACCGGTAGCTCGGAGGCGGCCGTCGTCGACTCAGAGGCGCCGCCCCGTGGAGCAGGCCGCCACAAAGGGAGGGTCACCGTGAAGTCCGACCAGTCATTCCTTCGCTCGTACCGGACCTCGCCGCCCATGTCGTTGACGAGCACCTTGACCACTGAGAGCCCGAGCCCGACCGATCCGATCGTGAGCGGGTCCTCTCCCTCGTGGATGAACCGCGTGAAGAGTCTCGGGCGCAATCGCTCCGGGACGCCCCGTCCGTTGTCGGCGATGACGCACTCGAACGACGTCCCGTCCGTCCTTGTCGTGATCCGGATCTCGGGACCTCCGTGCTTGACGGCATTGACGGTGAGGTTGCGGATGATCTGCCGGAATCGAAGCCTGTCGGCGCTGATGTCTGCCGCCTGGGCGTCCACATGGATGGGGGCGCCGAGCCTCATGAGCGGATCGACGACGAAGTGGATCTCTTCGAGGGACTCGACCCGGCCGATGTTGTAGACCATGGCGGCCTCTGCCGCCCTCGCCGAGACGAGAAGGTCTTCGACCATGCGGGCGAGCTCGCCGCTCTCCTGGTTGATCAGCTCGACGAGATCGCGATCGGCTCCAATGCTCAGCATGTCCTCTTCGAGGAGGATCTCGGAGAAGCCGTAGATCGTGGTGAGCGGGGTCCGCAGCTCGTGCGAGATGCTCGCGATGAAGTCGTCCTTGGCGCGCACGACTTGTCGCTCTGCCGTGAGGCGCTCCTCCAATCTCACTTCGGCGACGCGCAGCTGGCGTCGGGCCGCCGACCGGTAGATCAGGATGGCGCCAGCCGGGATGAGGAACGCCGCCAGGAAGCTGGCGATGCGTCCTGCCGTCGCCGATCGGCTGGTGGCGCTCACGAGCTCCTGGGCCGCCTCTCCACGTGTGACTGCTGCCAGGTCGCGCACTCGCTCGAACGTCGGCAGAGCAGTCTCCACGAATGCGGTCGACGCATCTCCGACCCGTCCGTCGTCGGCGAGCCCGATGACGGCGAGGCTGGCCTCGTTCGCCCTGTCGAGCGCCGCCACGATCGTTGCGTCGCCGAGGGACCTCCCGGCCTCGAGGAGGTCGTCGACGACCCGGTGACCCTCTTCGATCGCTGCTGAGAGCACTTCGTCGCTGGCGACTCCGAGAGCGTTGTCCTCGGAGAGCAGCACGACCTGACCGAGCGCCTTCACGGCGAGGTCGTTGGTTCCGAGCACCGCCTGGGCCGCCAGGGCGGTTCTGCCGCTCCTGGCGATCTGTTCGGTCGAACCGGCGCGTGAGATCGTCCACGCGACGAGTGCGAGCACCGCGATCACAGCGATGGTCGCCCACGTGGCGGCTGCGGCACGCGGATTGGTCCGGCTGGCAGCCGGCGGCCGTCTCATCGAGCCTCTCTCGCTCCTGTTGAACCCGTCAAGGGTTCATCGGCATCGGCGCGCGTCGAACTTGACCCCTTGGGGTGGGACGCCGGCGGACTCGACCCGGTCCCTTAGCATCCCGGCGATGTCGAGATTGGGTTTCGGGCGGTTGATGGCAGGCGCTGTGGCCATCGTCGCCCTGAGCACCCAGCCGGTGATGCTCTTGGGCGCAGGCTCTCTGCAGATCGGTCGCGAGCTCGGCTTCGGTCCCGCCGGGCTTGGTGCCCTGACGGCGGCGTTCTTCCTGGTGTCGGCCGCCGCCTCTGCGCCCGCGGGCAGGGTCGTGGCACGGATCGGCTGGCAGTACGCCATGCGTCTCAACGCGGTCGGGTCCGGAGCCATCCTGTTGACGATCGCGGTGGCCGCCAAGAGCACTGCGGTGCTCGTGGCACTGCTCGTCGTGGGTGGGTTGTTCTACGGCCTCGCCAACCCGGCAGCCAATCAATCCCTGTCGGATCACGTCGCCCCGGAGCGGAGGGGGGTCGTCTTCGGGCTCAAACACGCCGGGATCCCGGTCTCGACGCTCCTGGCAGGACTGGCGGTGCCGTCTGTGATCGTCCACTTCGGGTGGCGGGCGGCGTACCTCGTCTCTGCCGCACTGACGGTCGTCGTGCTGCTCCTCGTGCCCAGGTCTCCCGTCGAGCCGACGGCTGGGGGAAGCTCCGCCGATCCCCGCCGGTTCGTGGCGCCGATGAGCGACCGTCTCCTGGTGGGGCTGGCGCTGATGTCCTCCCTCGCCACGTGGGGCGCCGTCGCGCTCAGCACGTATCTCGTTGCCGCCGCGGTCGACGTCGGATTCACCGAGTCGGCTGCCGGGTTCCTGCTGTTCACCGGGTCGGTCTCTTCCCTCGTCGGCCGCGTGGCGGTCGGGGCGCACACCGACAGGATCGGAGGTCGTGGGTTCGGCGGGCTGGCCGTTCTCCTCGGGATCGGGTCCTTGGTGTTCTGGGCGACCACCGTCGCCTCGGGGTGGGCTTTCGCAGTCCTCGTCGTGGGCGCCTTCGTGACCGGCTGGGGATGGCCCGGCCTCATGACGTATACGGTCGTGAACGCCAATGCCCGTTCGACGGCGGCCTCGTCCGCCATCACCCAGGCGGGCACGCTCGCCGGCGCAGGTGCCGGCCCCATCGTGCTCGGTTGGGTGGTCGACACGTGGTCGTTCGACGCTGCTTTCGTGGTCGTCGGTGTCACGTCGGCGCTCGCTGCGTTCGGGGTGCTGCTCGTCGGTCGCTTGGCGGCCGGGGCCACGGACGTGGCGTCCCGAACTGCGGGCGGCACCGGAATGATGCAATGAAGCGCGCCTCGGTCGTCGCGTGGCTCGTCCTCGCCGTCGCCTGCTCGCCTTCTGCCGCCGAGCAGGACGATTCCCCCGGGACGAGCGCTGTCACGACCCTGGCCCCGCCTGCCGTCCCCACGTCGTCCGAGCCGCCGCCCACGACCTCGTCGACGACGGCCGTCCCGCCGCCGACCGTGCCGCTCCCCGTCCCCGACCTGCCTCGTGACTGGTACCTGGCATGGTCTTCGGGACGGCTCGAGGACGACTTCGCGGCGACCCTGGCGGCGCTCGCCGGCGTCGACATGGTGAGCGTCGTCCACGTCGGCCTGGCACATCTGGTTCCGTCGACCGGAGCGGATGCGCCGAGCGGTGACGTCCCGGCGGACGGATTCGTCTTCCCGCTCGAGACGTTCATCGTCGATCCGGCGACATATGGGAATGCGATGTCGCCGTCGTCGGCGCGTGCCCTAGCGACCCTCGGCCCGGGCGAGGTCGGGCTGGGTGCTTCCTCAGCGGAACTGCGCGACCTCGGCCCAGGTGACACGATGGAGCTCCGGCCGGGTGGCGTGGTGACGGTCGGAGCTGTGTTCCCCGACGAACACGTGGGAGCCGCCGAGGTCGTGACGACCGATGCGTCGCTCGTTCCGTCTGCGGAGCCCCGGTTCGTCGTCTTCCACCATGTAGGTGATCCGGCGACCCTGGCGCGGGACCTTGACGGCGCCTACGACTACCCGGTCAGGCTGGCGGGGCGCGGCGACACGCCCTACTTCAGGCACGGCGACTCCGTGCTGCCGCAGGTGGCGGTCAAGCTCCGTTTCGGCGAGTTCGCCTTCCGGCCGGGGCCCGGTGCCCGCTTCACGATCGACCCTGCTTGGTTGGAGGCCAACATCGTGACCGTCGACCTCCCGCTGCTCGGCGTCACCCGCTGCCACCGTGACGTCGCCGACCTCGTCGACCAGGCCATGGAGCAGCTCATCGAGATGGGGAAGGCGGACGTCATCGACCCGTCGGCTTTCGCCGGGTGCTGGAACCCGCGTTTCATCGCGCAACGGCGCGGCATCTCGCGCCACGCCTGGGGAGCGGCGGTCGACATCAACATCTTCAACCCGCTCGACGGTCCCGGGTCACCCGTCGATCGTGCCCTCGTCGACGTGATGTCGGGGCTCGGGTTCACGAACGGGAGCATGTGGCTGTCACCCGATCCCGGTCACTTCGAATGGTATGGGGACGATCCGCCATCCTGACCTTCGGACCGGCCGCACGACACGACAGGCCTCACGGCTCGACGCTTCAAGGCCGATCGGTGGGTCTTGCGACCCTATTCAAAATCGGCTGAGGCGCTCGACCTATTTCCTCGCAAAGCGAGCACTAGTCAGCCGAGCGATGTATGTTGAGCTCAGGGCAAGAGGGGGAAGCCACTCACAGCCGTGGTGAGGAGAGCCGGCCGAGAGAGCCGGCCGACGAGTGGGGAGCCACGGACTACTCGGAGGGTCGCACGGCGGTGCGGCCCTCCTTGCGTTTCAGTCCTCGGCCGGCGCAGCGAGAGCCTCGCCCCGCCTCGACAGCTCTCGCCGCGTTGCGTCGATGTCCCCCGGCGACGTCGCTGCGGCCTTCCAGTACATCCACCCCGTCGGCAGGAAGAAGGCCTGGAACACCGTGAGGCCGACTGCCCAGTTCATCGGGGGCGGCAGGGCGCGCTCGATGCCCGAGGCGAGCGCCGCCGTCATGCCGTTCCCTGCCGACCGTCCGATCCCGTTCGCCAGGTTGCCCAGCCCGAAGACGGTTCCGCGGTGCTCGGGCAGGTTCACGTCGGAGATGAGGGCGAACCAGTTCGGGGAGTCGGCGGATGTGAGAGCCAAGGCGAGTATCGACAACCCGAACGCCAGCGCCACCCAAGGGTTGGTCGCCACCTCTCGCAACACCTCGGGGATCAGGGTGGCGCTCGAGGCACCCTCCGTGACGTCGAGCCCGCGCAGCGGCACGTAGAAGAACCCGAGGAAGAAGGGGATGGCGCCTGTGATGCCAATGGCGCTCACGATCGCCCTGCCGCGCTTCGTCCTCAGCTGTGCCTTGTCGCCGATGTGCCCGGCGAGGATCGAGAACAGCGCTCCAATCTGGAAGATGGCCGCGAGGAGGCCACCCGCTCTCGTGGCGGTGGCGACGCCGTACCCCTCGGCGATGATCTTCTCCTGGTAGAGGAGCGGGACCCAGATGAGCGAACCGTAGGCCACTTGGGCCGTGAGTCCCTGAAGCACGAGCCACACGTTCGTCCGCTTGGTGATGAGCTCCGGCAGCTGGTCCCGGTCGATCCTGTAGTCGTAGGCGACGCCTTGCTCGGCCATGCGCGCCAGCTCGGGCTGCTTGTAGCCTCGTGGGGCGTCGAAGGCGAAGAGGTAGAGGCCGCCTGCGAGCAGACCCGCCGCTGCCAGCGCGACCAGGGGGACCCGGAAGTCATCGGCACCGAGCTGGCTGGCGACGAGCCCCCCGACGAGGCCGCCGACGCCCTGGGAGAGCCCCCAGAAGCTCATCGCCAAGCCGCGTCTGCGCGGCGAGACGAAGTCGCTGATCACCGCGAAGCCGACCGAAGCGATCGATCCGAGCCCGACCGCGGTGACGAGCTGGGCGGCGAGTAGGTGCCAGAACGTCTGCGCAAGTGCACTGGCGAGCGCCCCGGTCGCCCAGATCAGCGTCCCGACGAGGAGCAGGCGCTTCCTGTCCGACCGATCCCCCCAGTATCCCCAACCGGCCGCCGAGATCGCCGTGACCAGTATCGAGAGGGCCGTCATCAGGCCGAGCGCGGTCTCACTCGTGTCGAGGGCCTGGCGGATCGGCAGCACCATCGACGGGATGAGCGCGATCGCGGCGTTGTCGAGTGACGCCAGCGACACGAACACGACGATCGTGAACAGCACGTGTCCCCGGCTCGGCCCGCCCGCCCCTCGCTTCGTCACGCGGGCATTCTCGCCGCATCACCGGCGCGGCGGCGTGTCGTCGAGGGGTGGTCACCAACGACCGGCTCCATCCGGCGCGCCGCCCCGGCGTTAGCCTCCTCGATCGTGATCACGACCGCGGTACCGCCGGCCGCCAGCTGGATACCGGACCAGGCGACGGTTGCCGCCGCCAACGTCACCACCTTCGCAGCCGAGCTCGACATCGAGGGCTACGAGGCGCTGCACGCTTGGTCCGTCGACGACAGGGCCGCATACTGGGCCGCCGCGATACGGCGGCTCGGCATCGTCTTCGACCGCACGCCGAGCGCCATGATGGGCAGGCCGGATGAGCGACGCGACCCTGGGTGGCTGCCCGGGGCGCGCCTCAACATCGCCGCCTCCTGTTTCACGACTGACCCGGATCGCATAGCCGTGGTCGCCGGACATGGGGGTGCGATCGAACGGCTCTCGTACGGCGCCCTGCAGTCGCAGGTTGCCCGATTCGGCAACTCGCTGCGCTCGGCGGGCCTCGGACCGGGCGACAGGGTCGCCATCGCCATGCCGATGACGATCGAGGCCGTCGTCGCCTACCTGGGCGCCGTCGCCGCCGGCTGCGTCGTCGTGTCGATCGCCGACTCCTTCGCGGAAGCCGAGATCGCGGTTCGTCTCCGGATCACCGAGACGGCCCTCGTGGTCACGCAGGATCTCAACACGCGGTCGGGACGACAGCTCCCGATGTACGAGAAGGTGAAGCAGGCGGGAGCGCCTCGCTGTGTCGTGGTCGCAACCGGCGGGGGAGTACCGCTCGCCGGAGGCGACACGTGGTGGGACGACTTCGTCGGATCGAACGAGGCATGGTCGCCCGAGATCTGTGCGGCGGGCTCGCACACCAACATCTTGTTCTCCTCAGGGACGACCGGGGAGCCGAAGGCGATCCCGTGGACCCACCTCACGCCGATCAAGGCCGCCGCCGACGGCCACTTCCATCACGACATCCACAGTGGCGACGTGGTCGCATGGCCGACGAACCTCGGCTGGATGATGGGGCCGTGGCTCATCTACGCCTCGCTGGTCAACGACGCCACCATGGCGCTGTACGACGAGGCGCCGACGGGGCGTGAGTTCGGGGAGTTCGTACGCGACGCCGGAGTCACCGTGCTCGGTCTCGTGCCGAGCATCGTGGCCGCCTGGCGCACCACGGGGTGCATGGACGGCATCGACCTGACTGGGCTGCGTCTCCTCTCGTCGACGGGTGAGGCATCCAATCCGGACGACATGGCCTGGCTCATGGGCCTCGTCGGCAACAAGCCGGTCATCGAGTATTGCGGGGGTACGGAGATCGGCGGCGGCTACATCACGGGGACGGTCGTCCAGCCTGCCGTGCCCTCCTGCTTCTCGACGCCGGCACTCGGCATCGCCCTCGTCGTCCTCGACGAGGGGGGTCGCCGAGCGGGCGAGGGCGAGGTGTACATCGTGCCGCCGTCGATCGGGCTCTCGACCGAGCTGATCAACCGCGATCACGACGAGGTGTACCACGACGGTGTCCCCGACATCGGGATACCGCTCAGGCGCCACGGCGACCGCATGGAGGCGCTCGCCGGCGGCTACTACAGGGCGAAAGGCAGAGTCGACGACACGATGAACCTCGGGGGCATCAAGGTGGCGGCGGCCGACATCGAACGTGCCGTTGCCGGCATCGACGGCCTCACCGAGACCGCGGCGATCGCCGTGCCACCGCCGGGCGGCGGGCCGGACCGCCTCGTTCTCTACGCGGTCACGGAGGGCCCGATCGATCCCGACCGCCTCCGGGCAGACATGCAGCGGCGGATCCGCGATGTGCTCAACCCGCTCTTCAGGATCCACGAGGTCGTCGTCGTCGATTCCTTGCCGCGCACGGCGTCGGCCAAGGTGATGCGCCGCCGGCTCCGGGCCGGCTACGGGGACCGGTAGCGGTGATCGTGGGATGCGCACCCCTGCCGGGAGCTCATCCCGGGTTGCTCGCGGTCCGAAGCCGGGCCATCCCGTAGAATCGGCCGGACCGGCAAGGAGGCTCAGTGGTGGACGGCGATTCCTATGCCTCGTTGCGCGAGCGCGTCGTCGGCGAGCACGGTGTCGTCATGCTCATCGGGGCTCCCGATACGGGCAAGACGACACTCGCCAAACTGCTGATCTCGGACGCACTCGCCGCAGGCCGCAAGGTGGCGTTCGTCGACGGCGACGTCGGCGTCCCGACGGTCGGTCCGCCCGCATGCGTCGGGCTGAAGTGGATCGGATCGCAGGACGACCTCGCCAATCTCGCCATCGAGGACGACCTGCGGTTCGTCGGCTCGCTGCAGCCCGACGGCGTGGTGCTGCAACACGTCGTGGCGTCCGCCGACCTCGTCGGGATCGCCCACCGTGAGGCGGACTTCATCGTTCTCGACACGACCGGCGCCGTCTCCGGCGTCGTGTCCCAGACGCTCGACTACCACCTGATGGAGTTGTGCAATCCCGCTCTCGTCATCGCGATGCAGCGAGGGAGCGAGCTCGAGCCGACGGTCGGGATGCTGAAGCGCTTCCTCGGTGCTCGAGTCGCCAGGGCGCAGCCACCGGCCGACCTGGTGCCGGCCGGCCCCGTCGAGGCGCGCCAGCGCAGGATCGCCGCCTTCCGTCAGGCGCTGCGCCCACCGCTGCAACAGTGGCGCGTCCAGCCGACGGTGTTCGCCCCGACGCTCCCCGAGGAGTTCGACCTCGAGAAGCTCGCCGGGATGCTCGTCGGCGTCCAGGACGGGTCCGGCCGCTGTCTCGGACTCGGGGTCGTCCAATACGAGGACGGCGTCCTCCGGGTTGCGACCCGGCACGGTGAGGACATGAAGGGCTTGCGGCTCGGGTCCCTCCGGATCGACCAGGAGACGTTCGACACGTCGCGGGTGTGGCTGCGCCAGTTGATCTTCGGCGTCTGAGATCGAATCGCTCAACCCGTGGCGCGGTCGGGCGACATGACGGCGAGGCCGGCTTCGACGGCGCGGACGGTGAAGATGCGGCGCCCCGGCTGCATCGCCGGTCGCGGGTCGGTCACGTCCAAACCGGACGACCGCCACCGCAGCACCACGGATTCGAGCGGCTCCTGTGTAACGAGGGCGACCCCATAGAGCGCCGCGGCGCGCACCGGTGACTCGATCACCTCCAGGACGGGCCCGACCCTGAAGAACGCCGTTGGGCGGCCCTTCACCTCGAGGCGGAGCCGCGGCGAGATGCCGATGTCGTCGAATGCTCGGATGGTCTCTTCGAGACCCGGCGTCAGGAGCACGACGTGGTCGACGTCCCAGCCCGGCGCCGCGGTGCCGTCCGCGGGCGGGCACGTGACGACCGGCAGGGCAGGGGCGTCCGGCTCCCATCTCCACCCGACGTCACCCGTCGTCAGCGTCGTGACTGATGTCGCGATCGCGGCGGGAAGACCGAAGGCCGTCCAGGGAAGCGGCAGGCTCAGGGTGACGAGCTTCGCAGTCACGATGGTGCAAAGCCCAAGGAACCCTCGCGACGTTCTCCCGCACTTCCCCGAACGAGGTCTGGTCGCTCAAGCACCTTGGGCTTTGCAGGGCCGACCATACGTCCGCGGCAAGACCGTTTCAAGCCCGCCGAATACCCCATTTGCAGGCGATCTGGAGTCGATCTCAGCTCCTTCGTTGCCGTCAAATCACTCCACCTCGGACCGGCGGGCACCGGTTGTCCACATATCCACAACAATCCACAGCCTGTTGTGCAAGACGGCTGTCGACAAGTTTCCCATGGAGACTTTTCGCGCCCTGGAGCGGCGCTCGGCGCTTGTGTCACGGAGCGGTGAATCCGGCTCGCACGAGCGGCCGAAAGGCGAGCTCGACGAGCTGGTAGACCGCCCCGAGTACCCGGTCGAGCTCCTCGCGGCTCAGCAAGGCGAGCGGGATGCGGCCGACCACGACGAGCTCTCCGTCGCGATCGAGCGCCAGGTGGGCAGGCCACGACGTCATGTTCCTGACCAGGCATTGGCGATAGACCTCTGCCGGATCCCGGGGAGGTGCAGGGAGCAGGTACGCCTCGAAGCCGACCGTGATGTCGCCGACGTCGAACCACAGGGTCGTGTAGTCGCGCGTCTGCTGAGCCATGCGAACACCGATGCGCCCGTCGTGCTCCCCAGCCCACACGACGTCGGAGGCGTCGTCGGCCGCCCATCCGCTCGCCACCTCATGCACGAGGCTGCGGGCCGACTGCCGGTTCACTTGCCCGTGATGCCCGAGTAGAGCTCGAGGAAGCGATCGGCCGTTGCCTGCCAGCTGAAGGACTCGGCTTTGGCGATCGCCCCTTTCGCCAGCCGGGCCCTCGCCAGGTCGTCCGAGAGGATCTCGCTGATCGCCTCAGCGAACGCCGCAGGGTCGTGACCTTCGACGAGCACCCCGGACGTCCCGTGGTCGACGACGTGCCGGATGCCGCCCACCGACGCCGCGATCACGGGAAGGCCGCACGCCTGCGCTTCGGCGGCAACGAGCCCGAACGACTCGCTGCGGGAAGGCATCACGAGGACGTCGGCGGCCTGATAGAACCTGACGAGGTCGAGGTGCGGGAGCGGATCGACGAATCGAATGCGATCGGACAGCCCGAGCCGTCGTGCCAGGTCGACGAGGCGGGCGAGCTCGTCGTCGCCTTGCGCTCCGCTGGGACCGCCGACCACGACGAGGTGTGGCGACGCCCCGTCCGGAGCATCGAGCCGTGCCAGGGCCTCGACCGCGACGTCCAGGCCCTTGAGCGCCGTGATCCTCCCGACGAACAGGATCATCGGATCGTCACCCACACCGAGCGTGTCGCGGGCGGCACTCTTGTCGCCTGGCACGAACACGTCATGATCGATTCCGGGCGGCGAGGTGCACAGCCTCTCAGGACGGGCGCCGTAGTGCTCCATGAGATCCTCGAACTCGAAGGGCGTCGAGGCGATCACGCAGTCCGATTGGGCGATCACCTCCTCCTCCGTGAGGGTGCGCATCGGGCTCGAGGGCAACTCGTCGGCTCTCTTGGTGAGGTCCTTCACGCGCCCCAACGTGTGGAACGAGTTGGCGAGCGGGATGTCGAGCGCCTCCTTCACGAGCACGCCTGCCCATCCAGACAGCCAGTAGTGCGAGTGGATGAGATCGAAGCGTGCCTCGGCGCCGTACGTCCATTTGATGACGCCCTCGGCGAAGTCGGCGACGTGGGCCGCCATCGACGCCATCTCGATGTGCGCCTCCGGCCCTGCGCTGAGGTGCACCACCCGGTAGCCATCGGTCACCTCGACCACTTCCGGCTCGTCCGGGCTCGTGCGTCTCGTGAAGACCACGACGTCGATGCCTCGGCCGGCCATCGTGCACGCCAGCTCGTGGATGTAGACGTTCATGCCGCCTGCGTAGCCGGAGCCCGGCTGCAGCAGGGGGGAGGTGTGCATCGACAGGTATGCGACCGAGGAGATCATGATGCCTCGGCTGCTACTCGGTACAACGGCCTCGCAGAGGCACCGAGCCGGAACTTGTACGTCTCCTCGCCCTTGAGGAAGTCGAACCGGTCACGGCCGGAGGACACCGCCTGGCGCATGAGGAGCTCGACGAGGACGATGCCCGGCGAGGCCCCGGCGTGAGCGGTGTCGAACCCCGAGTTGTAGAGGTAGTACGTGTCCTGGTCCTCGAACCCGAATGCGGCTGCGATATGCCGCCCGCCGGCGACGAGGAAGTCGATGACACCGCCGGCGTCTCTGTGCAACGCCGCGAAGAACGCCTCCATCTCCTTCGTCATGAAGCGCGCCTTGTCGCCCCCTGCGGATCGGTGGAGGTCGGAAAAGGCGGCCACCGCGTCGTCGCCGTGCCTTCGCTCGAGGACCGGAGCGCCGACTTGCTCCTCGAAGCGGCGTCGCTTCCGTCTGAGCTCGTGCCGCTTCTTCTTGTCGAGTGACTCCATCACACCTTCCCAGGTGTCTGCGAGCTCCAGGACCGCGGCGGCCTCGTGCTGCTCGCATCGAGGGACGAGTCCCGCCAGCGTGAGGCCTTTCTCGACATGCTCGGCTGCCTCACATGGCAAGCTGTCGAATGAGTAACGGCCTGCCCTGCCGCTGGCGTAGGACGCCAGGAGCTCGGAGCTGCCTTCCCCGAGCGGGCTGTGATAGTCGGTGAGGTCTTCGTCACCGGCGAACTCCACGACGCCATCGACGACGTGCAACACCATGAGGGCGTCGC
>DASWKR010000037.1 GCA_036396535.1 Acidimicrobiia bacterium
CGCTCACCGCACACCCCTCCACCAGTCGGTTCGTCCGACCTCGCGAAACGATCGGCGGTAGAAGGCAACGGCGTCGGAGCGGTGCGCACCGGTTCCCACTCGCACGGTGTGCATACCGGCGGCGGCCATGTCTCCGGCCGCCCGGGCGAGGAGGGCGCGTCCCAGGCCCCGTCGTTGGTGATCGGGGTGGGTTCCCACCGGCTCGAGCTGTGCGACACCGGATGCCTCGTCCCCCCACCACACCAGGAACGCCGCCACTCGACCATCGGCGTGCACCGCCACCAGATCACGCTCGGGCACGTACACCTCGGACCGCATGAACCGGAGATACCGCTGGTGATGGAGCTCGGGCTCGAGGCTGGAGGCGAAGGCGGCGTGCGATGCCGCCCTCCGGCTCCACGCCTCCTCTTCCCCCGCCACCGGTCGGATGGTGTAGCCGTCGGGGACAACGGACGGCACGGCCACCTCGGCAACCGCGGCCTTGAACTCGAGCTCGAACGCCGGATCGGGCTCGAAGCCGCGGCCACGGAGCGCATCCGCCAGCTCCGTGTCTGTGTGCGCCACGAAACCGACCGTGGGCCGTTCATCCACCCGCTCCAATGCGGCGTCGAGGAGCGGCACCCGCTCGGCGCCTGGCCGGCCGAACACGGAGATCTCAGGCCCGTTGGCATCGATCACCGCGAAGGCATCGTCCTCGATGAGAGTCTCGAGCGGCGTCCGGCTGGGATCCTGGTGGAAGAACCACCAGCCGAGCTCGCCCGGATGGATCGTGTGTCGCGACCCGCCGGCGGCCAGCGATTCCGACAGCATCGCCTGCATCACGGCCAGTCGAGGCACCACAATCGGCGGCAGCGCAGGCACGACCCGATGCTACGGCCTCGTCGCTCGGGGCGCCGCAAGGGATCTCGGGTCCCCGCCTCCGAGTTGGAGCAAGGTCGGGCGTGCGCTGCGCTCTCAAAAGTTCAGCGAACCAACGTGCTGAGAAACGACCTTGGTTCGGTGCCGTCGAGCTCTGCACCGACATCCAACGACAATGCCGCCGTCTTCCTCTGTCGGCAGGCGTGCGGCCATCCCCTCGTCGACGGCAATCAACGAGCGGCGTGGGCGGCGCTGGTGAAGTTCATCGACCTCGACCACGGCACGTGGGATCCTGACCCGGCAGGTACCCTCAGCAGTGAGGAGGTTGCTTGGCCGGTGCAGACATCGCCGTCGTGCTGGACCGGCTCGATGGTGTGATCGCTGACACGGTTCGCACCGGTGGCCGCACCGGGTACTTCGCGGCGATGTATCGCAAGGTGACGCTTGCCGTTCAGGACGCCGTCGTCGCCGGTCGGTTCGACGACAGCGACAGGGCAGGGCACTTCCTTCGGATCTTCGCCGAGCGGTACCTCGATGCCTACCGCCAATGGCGAAGCGAAGAACATCCGACCGCGGCCTGGGAAGCCGCATTCGAGGCGAGCCGACGGTGGAGACCGATCATCCTCCAGCACTTGCTCGTGGGTATGAACGTCCACATCAACCTGGACCTCGGCATCGCCGCAATCACCGTGGCGCCCGGTAACGAGCTGGCCGGTCTCCGCGCCGACTTCGATCGCATCAACGCCATCCTCGCCGACCTCGTCGATGGCTTGATGGATGCGGTAGGCGCAGTCTCTCCTTGGGTCGGACTACTCGATCGTTTTGGCGGTAGGACCGACCAGACGCTGATCAGGTTCAGCATCGAGATCGCCCGGCACCGCGCCTGGGAGCTCGCAATGCAACTGGCCGCCGCTCCGTCCGATGAGCGGGGCGAGATCATCGCGACCCGAGACATGGCCACTGCTCGCTTGACCAAGACGATCCTGACGCCGGGGCCGTATCTACCAGTCGGTCTGCTCTTCATCCGCCTCCGTGAGAGCAACGACGTCCGGCAGGTGATCGACCTCCTCGGTTCCGATGCCTCGAGGATGTGAGCCGGCAGACCCGGCTCGGCCGAGGTGAGGCTCGCTGGTGCCCGGGGCCGCCTCCTACGGTACGCAGGAGTGGGGTGAGCCACTGGGCGCCCTCGATGCCGGCGACTGCGGAAAGACCTCGACGATCCACGCGTGCCGCCTGACAACCGCCTCGAGGCGCTCCGGCGGAGACCGTCAACGGCAGAACTGCATCCGGATCAACGATCAGAGGCGGATCTGCTTCCGATGGAGGGAATCGGGAGGTGAGGAGGATTTGGGCTTTCGATCAGAGCTCGCCGGACTCCAGGAGTCCCTTCAGCCTCTCGAGATTGGCCAGCTGCTGCGTCTTCAGAGTCCGTCCCATGAGGACGCCCAGAAACCCAAGAACGGTGGTTTCGCTCTCCAACAACGTGCCCCCATCCTGGCTCGTGAAGGTCATGTGATTCACAGGTCGTACGGGACCCGACGTGCCCCGGATCGCCAGCGCATTGGGCGGATCGAGCGCGGTGACCTCGAAGTTGATGC
>DASWKR010000038.1 GCA_036396535.1 Acidimicrobiia bacterium
TCGGTGGTCGGGTTCATGATGCGGGTGTAGATATTCCCGAACTCCTGCAACCCGAAGAGTCGCGCGGCATGCCCGGTATCGTTGAACGTGTACGAAGTGGTCTGGTAGATCGGAACGGCCCGGGCGTTGGTTCCCGGCGCCGGCTGCTGCCCGGCGTGGACCTGGAGGGTCTCGTATCTGAAATCTGTCATGGATGTCTCCCTGGATATATCTCAAGCGGTGATGGGTGCGAGGTGGACGTGACCGGAGTCGTGGCTCGACGCAAGTGCGGCGATGAGAACGCCGCGGATGGTGTGCGATGTCATGTTCCTCCGGGATCTCGTGCGCTCGTGAGCGCCTCGACCCGATGAACCGAACCGGAGACGTCTCATCGATCAGGCATTGGCACCTGTGCCGAACCGAAGTTCGTTGGTTGCCGCGGCTTCAACGGGCCTGTCCCTCCACCGCTCTGGATGAGCGCGTTGTCGCTCGGGGCAGTACACCAGGACCGGCGACGGCCGTCAAGACGGCGGGCACCGCCACCGTCCTTGTGGTCGACAGTCGGCGGTCGGCTATGCTGACTGCGCTGCTTCGGCGGCGACTCGCATCTCTCCCGTTGTACGACCCCGTGCCGGGCTGAACACGGCAGTCGATCCCGAGCACAGGAGACAGCCGCGGTGGCTGTCGCAGGAAAGAGAGAGAGTGGATGAACCTCTTCGTAGGGAACCTCCCATTCACAGTCACCCAGGCGGACCTCGAGACGCTGTTCGGCGAGGTCGGCGAAGTGACATCGGCGGCGGTCATCACAGACCGCGAGACCGGCCGCTCCCGCGGGTTCGGCTTCGTCGAGATGCCCGACGCGGCGGCAACCGAGGCGATCGAGCGCCTCAACGGTGCCGACTTCAAGGGTCGCAACATCACCGTCAATCAGGCGAGGCCGCGCGAGCGGCGCTGACGACCTGGCGTCCACGAGGGCGCGTCCGCACGAGTCCCCACCACTTGCTCCGGCTGCTGCGTAAGATCGGCGTTGCCGAGTCCGGCGCGTCGCCGGAGCGGGGGACCCATACCAATGGGGCGAATCCCGGTCGAGCGCTTCTGCGCCCGGCCCGGTAGGGCAACCTTCCTGCCCGAGCCCGTCAGCTGACCCCGCAGGCGTGAGGAGGGTGATCGCCGGGCGATCCGGCTCCTCTCGATGTGGCGGCTCGGCCGTTGCGCGGAGGTGATGACGTGGCGCCGTGGATGGTCGCAGGCGACGAGCTCGTCGTGCCTCGCGTGCTCCACACGAGAGGTGCAGCCAACGGAGGTCTCGCCAGGCTGCTCGCTCCGGAGCCGATCGAGGTCGCCGGGAACCTCCCGGAAGCCGTGGTCGAGGCGAAGGCCGACATCCTGGTCACCTCGCGGCTCAGCTCCTTCGACCTCGTGCCCGTGTGCGTCCCGATCGACTTCGACCACGAGGCGGTGGATCACGTGCTGGCGGCGGTCGGGACCGGACCGCACTCACGTTTCGCGGCGGATGTCGCCGTGCAGCTCGGAGCGGAGCTCGGCGTGAAGGTCGAGCTGGTGGCGGCCGCCCTCGACTCGGAAGCCGACGACGCCGAGAGGCGGCTCGTTCGACTCGCCGAGGATCGGCCGGGGACGTTGTGGAGGGTGGCGGCCACCTCCGACCCCGTCGCCATGCTCGAAGAGGCGCCGGACGGGACGCTCCTCGTGCTCGGTGCCCCCGGTGGCAACTGGTTCCAACGCCAGATGTTCGGCGCAGGCGCCAGGCTGCGGGCCAAGACGCCGGGCGGCTCGGTCGTCGTGCGCAACGCTCCGCGCCGCGTGTTCCACGTCGTCCGCGAACCGACGTTGTGGCTGTCGCCGCACATGAACGCCGCCGACGGCCCTCCGCTCATGGTGGACGAGATGGCCCCCGTCGTCGATGGGGGCGTGCTGGTCGGCGTGGTGAGCAGGGCCCGCCTCGCTGCCGACCCCTCGGGCATGATCGGGGACCACGTCATTCCGGCGCCGACGGTGCAGCTCATCGACAGCGTCGACGCCCTGGCAGACGTGGCCGCCTTCTTCGGAGACTCCCCCATCCCCATCGTCGACGACGACGGGCGCCTCGTGGGGGAGGCCCTCCGCTCCTGAG
>DASWKR010000039.1 GCA_036396535.1 Acidimicrobiia bacterium
CCAGCCGTTCAGACCACCAACCACCAGCCGGGGCACGCTCTAGCGATAGGGCTCAACGGCCCAGCGTCCGATAGTGCTCACCTGCCAGCGGCTCCAGACCAGCCTCGCAAACACGAAACCGATCCGCGCCCATTAGCGTTCGCCCCCTCTCACCGCACCAGGAGCCGAGCATGACCGCAGAGGCGTTTCGCGTCACGTACGCAACCATGTCAGCCGACAACGAAGAGCTCCAGGCCGCCTTCGACCAGGGCATCGTCGACGCCGGAGACCGGCTGGGCGCCACGCATCCCCTGATCGTCGACGGCGTCGATCGGGAAGGCGCCGGCACGTACGAGGAGCGCTCCCCGATCGACACCTCGATCGTGGTCGGGAGGTATGCCCAAGCGGCGACGGGCGACGTCGACGATGCGGTCGCGGCAGCCGGCGCCGCGGCGAATGCATGGGCCGCCACCCCGTGGACGGAGAGGGTCGCAGCGCTGCGCACGGTCGCCGAGCTCATCAGCGACAACCGCAACGTCCTGTCAGCGTTGATGACGTACGAGGTCGGCAAGAACCGTCTCGAGGCGCTCGGGGACGTCGAGGAGTCCGCCGACCTCATCCGGTACTACTGCCACGAGATGGAGGAGCACGACGGGTTCTCCATCCCCATGAACCGGCTCTCCCCGAGCGAGGCGACGTACGACGTCATGCGGCCGTACGGGGTCTGGGCAGTGATCAGCCCGTTCAACTTCCCGATGGCGCTGGCGGCGGGTCCGGTGGGCGCCGCCCTGGTGGCGGGCAACACGGTCATCCTCAAACCGTCGAACACGGGGGCGTTGCTCGGGGTGGAGCTGGCGCGGCTGATGGCGCAGGCCGGGGTTCCTCCAGGGGTGTTCCACCTGCTCACCGGGTCGGGGACGACCGTGGGGCGGGATCTCGTGCACCACGCAGGCGTCGACGGCATCACGTTCACGGGTTCGTACGACGTCGGCATGGGCATCCTCGGGTCGTTCTCATCCGTGTACCCGAAGCCGGCCATCTGCGAGATGGGAGGCAAGAACCCGGTGATCGTGACCGGCAACGCCGACCTCGACAAGGCGACCGACGGCGTCATGAGATCGGCGTTCGGGTTCGGGGGTCAGAAGTGCTCCGCCAACTCGCGGGTCTACGTCGCCTCGTCGGTGTACGACGACTTCGTCGACCTGCTCGTCGACAAGGCGGAGCGCATCGTCGTCGGCAACCCCCTCGACCGGGAGACATACCTCGGGCCCGTCATCGACTCGGGCGCGGTCGAGCGATACCTCGAGGCGACCCAGCAGGCGCGCAAGGACGGCGCGGTCCTCACGGGCGGCACCCGGCTGTCCGGCTCGGGGCTCGACGCCGGGTACTTCGTGGCGCCCACCGTCGTCACCGCCACCCGCGACTCGTGGCTGTGGAAGCGCGAGCTCTTCGTGCCGTTCACCGCCGTCGAGGCGATCGAGTCGCTCGACGAGGGCTTGGCGCTGGCGAACGACACCGAGTACGGCCTGACGGCAGGGTTCTTCAGCGAGGACGAGTCCGAGGTGGCGGCGTTCCTCGACGGGATCGAAGCCGGAGTCGTGTACGTGAACCGCCGGGCGGGCGCCACCACGGGCGCCTGGCCGGCGGTGCAGCCGTTCGGAGGGTGGAAGGGCTCTGGAACGTCGGGGAAAGCGGGCGGAGGGCCGTACTACGTGACGCAGTACATGCGGGAGCAGTCGCGCACGGTCGTCGAGTCGTGACAAAAGCCGCCGGCGGGGTCGGGACCGCTGCAACAATCGGCGGGTGACCACCCCAGCAGTCTCGGTGCGGGAGGGCCATCCCGACTTCCTCGACCTCGACTGGTCGACTCCCATCAACGACTGGACCGATGAACGGATCGTCGAGCTGCCGACCGGGATCCATCGGCACCCCGTTCGCTTCGTCTCGTACCCGGAGGGCGTATACGTCGTGAAGGAGCTGGTGCGCCGGGTCGCCTACCACGAGTTCGAGACCCTGCGGGCACTCGAGACGCAGCTCTCTCGGGTCGGCACCGCCGTGGCGGTCGTCGACCGCCCCTGGCTGACCGGCGACATCGAGGGCTCCGGAGTCGTCATCACCAGCTACGTCGATTACGCATTCACGTACCGCGAGCTCGTCTCGGAAGGCGGGTTCGGCAGGAGCCGCGACAAGATGCTCGACGCCTTCGCCGGACTCCTCGTCGAGCTCCACCTGGCGGGGTGCTTCTGGGGCGACTGCTCGCTGTCGAACGTCCTCTACCGATACGACGCCGGGGCGATCGAGGCGGTGATGATCGACGCCGAGACCGCCGAGATCCACGAGACGCTCACCGACGGCCAGCGGTACTACGACATCGACATCATGACCCTCAACGTCGCCGGCGAGATGGCAGACATCGCGGCGTCTCGGGGGCTCGACATCGACGACGCCGACATGTCCCTCGGCGAGGACATCGCCCACCGGTACGCAGCGCTCTGGTCCGAGCTCGAGAACGAGCTCCTGATCGGCCCCGACGAGCGCTACAAGATCCGCGCCCACGTCTCACGGCTCAATGAGCTCGGCTTCGACCTCGACGAGCTCGACCTCATCCCGACGGACGACGGCAGCGAGCGCGTCAAGGTCAAGGTGCAGGTCGCCGGCCGTAACTTCCACTCGACGAGGCTCCGCGAGCTGACACGGATCGAGGCCTCCGAGAACCAGGCGAGGCAGATCCTCGCCGATCTGGCGTACTACGAGGCCCGCAACGCAACCGTCACCGCCACGGGAAAGTCGCTGACCGCGATCAAGTGGCGGGTCGACGTCTTCGAGCCCCTCCTCGCCGGGATCACGGCGGACGCTCCGGCCGATGCCGACCCGGTGCAGCTGTACACCGACTTCCTGCACCATCGATACCTCTTGGCTGCCACGCTCGGCCGCGACGTCGGCAACGACGAGGCTTACGAGTCGTGGATCGCCGAGGGGATGCCCGGCTACTGAGACGGCCCGCCGTGCGTCAGTGGAGGCTGGTCGCAGGGGTGGCACCCGTGACGCCGCCGTCGACGGGCAGAGTGACGCCCGTAATCCACGAGGAGGCGTCCGAGACGAGGAACATGATCGCCCGAGCCACGTCCCCGGGCTCTCCGATTCGCCCGAGCGGATGCGTCGCCGCAACCTCGCTCTCGATGTTCTCCCACAGCGCGGCCGCCAGCCTGGTGCGCACGACGGAAGGAGCAACCGCGTTGACCCGCACCCCCGGCGCCATCTCCATCGCCAGCTGGCGGGTGAGGTGGATGAGGGCGGCCTTCGAGATGTTGTAGGCGCCGATCAACGCCCCGGGGCGGATCCCGCCGACGGATGCCACGTTGACGATCCGGCCGCCGTGCTCCCGCATGTGCGCCCGGTAGGCCTCCCGGGCGTAGAGGAGCGGGCCCATCTGGTTGACGGCCCACGTCTTGGAAGCTGCCCCGAGGTCGACGTCGACGAGGGCGCCCGCGGCAGGATTCGTGCCGGCGTTGTTCACCAGGATGTCGCAGGCGCCGAACGTGTCGATGGCGGCGGCTACGGCTGCGGCGGCGCCCTCGGGATCGTCGGCCTTGGCCACGATCGGGACGACCCTGTCGTCTCCGAGGCGGGCGGCAGCCTCGGAGATCGTCTCCTCTTTACGGCTCGTGATGACGACGCCCTTGGCCCCTCCGGCGAGCAGCTCGGCGGCGGTCGCTTCGCCGATTCCCCGGCTGGCGCCCGTCACCAGGGCGACCAGCCCGTCGACCCGAACGTCCATGGCATCATCCTTCCCGGCAGGCATTCGATCCGGCAGGCGGGAGACGATCCTACCGACGGGCGAGCGGCCGGCCTCCTAGTTGTGGCCGCCTCGCTTGACGCCCCCGTACTTCATGCGGGTGTCTTCCATGCGAGCGACCGGGGCTTCCTCGTCGACCGGTCCGAAGCCTGCGTCGACGACCTCCCCGATGAACAGGTCGTGCGTGCCCAGATCGACCGTGCGCCACACCCGGCAATCGAGCCAGGCGGCCGCTTCGGTGAATATCGGGGCGCCGGTCACCGATTCTCGAAACGGCCTGCCATTGAGCGTGTCACCCTCTCTCGTCGCCGGCTTCGAGAACTTCACGAACGGGCGGGTGTCCTCGCGATCCCACAGGTTGACCGTGAACGATCCGCCGTCGCGGATGAGGCGGTTCGTCACCGCCGAGGCGTCGACGCTGACCGCAACCAGGACGGGCTCCATGGCCACCTGCGTCACCCAGCTCGTCGTCATACCGTTCCACTCGTCCCCGGCTCTCGATCCGACGAGGCACAGAACGTTCGGGATCTTCCAGAGGATCTTGTTGAGCAGCTCGGCCGGTGGTTCCGCCATGGGTTCTCCCGTTCGTCACAAGCGGCGTCGAGCCTAGGGCGCTTCAGTTGTGAGGAAGCTGGAAGGCGACTCGGCCTCCGGGGCCTGCCTGGGCCCAGATCGTCCCGCCATGGGCGGCGACGACTCCCCTGGCGATCGCCAGGCCGAGTCCCGCCCCTCCGGCGGCGCGGCTGCGCGCCGCGTCGCCGGTGACGAAGCTCTCGAACGCCGAGTCGACCAACTCCACCGGAAACCCCGGCCCCTCGTCTGTCACGCTGACGAGCGCCCCGTCACCGTTCTCGACGCGCACGACCACCACGGAGCCCGGCGGGGCGTGGCGGATGGCGTTGTCCACGAGGTTGCGGATCGCCCTCCCGAGCTCCCTGGAACCGCCGAGCACCTGCACGGAGCCCCGAGCGTCCAGGCGCAGCTCGACGCCGCGGTTGGCGGCAACCGGGGCAAGGGCGTCGAGCGACTCGTCGGCCAGCTCGGCGATGTCGAGGCGAGTTCGCTCGAAGTCGAGCTTGCCTGCCTCGATGGTCGCCAGCATGAAGAGGTCGTCGACGAGGTGGCCGAGGGCGTCGAGGTCGGCTCGCATCGACCTCAGGTAGCGGTCGGGGTCGGGCGCCAGGCCGTCCTCGAGCGCCTCGACGGTGGCCCGCAAGGCGGCCAGCGGCGATCGCAGATCGTGCCCGACGGCTGCCAGGAAGTCGCGCCTCTGGTTCTCCGCCGAGCGCCGCTCCGCCTGGATGGCGGAGAGCTTCTCCGCCATCCCGTCGATGGCCCGCGCCGCTTCCCCGAGCTCGTCCGACCTGACGACGCCGGTCTTGGCACCGAACTCGCCCTCGCCGATGCGGCCGACGGCTCGGCGGATGTGCATGAGGTCGCGCTCCATGGGCTCGGCGACCGCGGTGGCGAGCAGCACACCGAGCGCGATGCCGAAGCCGACGACGATGAAGATGAGGGTGAGGTCGTGGGCGGTGATGAACATGAGCTGTGCCGAGACGGCCGTGACGATGCCGACGACCACGAGCGCGGCGACACCGATGACGACGACCGCCAGGCGCAATGAGCGCATGTGGGCGGTCCATCGACTCAGGGTCGCAGCCGCGACCCCGGTGAGCGCTGCCATGGCCCCGAAGATGACCAGGAGCTGGCCGCGCTCGGAAGCGGTCGGCTGCATGGTGATCTCGAACGTGACGATTGCGACGGCAACCGCGATGGCGAGCAGTGCCGCGAACTTCACGGCTCGAACCTGTATCCGACACCCCACACGGTCTTCAGCCAGCGGGGGTCCTCCGGATCGGCCTCGAGCTTGAGGCGAAGGCGCCTGATGTGGACGGTCACCGTCGACGGGTCCTGGTAGTCGGCCGAAGAGTCCCACACCTGCTCGAGGAGCTGGCCACGCGAGAACACTTGGCGGGGCGACGCCGCCAAGAACGCCAGCAGGTCGAACTCCTTGGGCGTCAACTCGACGACGGCTCCGCGGACGGACGCTTCGCGGGTCGGGCCGTCGATGACCAGCTCGCCGAACTGGAGCCTGGCCGACGAGGCGACCGGGCGCGCTCTACGCAGGACCGACCGCACACGGGCTGCCAGTTCCCTCGGCGAGAACGGCTTGACGACGTAGTCGTCTGCTCCGAGCTCGAGGCCGAGGACCCTGTCTGCCTCCTCGGTCCTCGCCGTCAGCAGGATGATGGGGACGTCGTTCATGCGCCTGATCCTGGTGAGAACGTCGAACCCGTCGATGTTGGGCAGCATGACGTCGAGCACGACGAGGTCCGGCACTGCACGCTCGATGGCGGCGAGCGCCTGCTTGCCGTCGGCAGCCGTTTCGACCCTGAAGCCGTCGCGCTTGAGATACGCGGTGACGACCTCGCACACCATCGGTTCGTCGTCGACCACGAGGACGCGCGAGCCAGCCGACGAGTCCGTCTCGGGATGATGCACCCGGCCATCGTATCCAGAAGAGGCACCCCCGCTCGACACCCGGGTCGGGTATTCACGGATTGTTCACTCGGCATCTAAACGAAGCCCTTCCCTAGTATCCGGGCGGATGCACGTTCTCGTCGCAACCACGGGGGTGCTGAGCCCCGGGCCGTGCGTGGAGTTCACCAGCCGCCTCCTCAACGGAGTCGGTCGGGTCACTGTGACGACGGTGATCGAGGTGCCCCGGTCGTTCCTCGAGCACCTCGGAGCCGATCGCTGGCACCCACTGGCAGAGGACGGCGGGGCCGGGCGCTCCAATCTCGAAGATGACGCCCTCCTCGCCAAGTACGTCGAGGAGCGGGGCCGCAAGATCACCGATCCGATCGTGCACGCCCTCCAGGCGGCGGGGATAGGAGCCGAGGCGGTCTTCCTCGACGGCGCCGACCCTGCCGTCGCCATATCCGACCTCGCAGACGAGCTCGATGCGGATGTCGTCCTCCTCGGAGCCACCCGCCAGATCTTCGACCAGTCGGCATGGGAGAGCGTGTCGGCCAGGGTGATGATCGAATCGGGGAGGGCGGTGCTCGTCGTGCCCCCGGCCCACAAGGACGCCGCCGCCCAGGCGGTCTCAGAGTCGGACTGACACCCCGCCCGAGACGGCGTGCGCGGCGCAGCTGTGCGGCACCGACTCAGCCGAAGGCGGCTCGCAGCATCGCCCGCGTCTGGGTGACGAACGCATCCGGGTTGGCGTCGAGCTCCGCCCGGAGGTCATCGACTCGCCACCAGGTCGGGTCGGTCGTCTCGCCGACGAGGGGCACGGGGTCGCCCTCTGCGTAACACTCGAAGAGGACGTGGAGCGATGGGTAGGCGCCGTCGATCCCATTGACCACGGCCAGCGGGCGAGCGATGACGGCGGCTCGAGGTGAGCCGTCCCCGACGGTCTCTATGGCAGCGGCGACGGCGAGCAGCTCCAGGCAGGTCTCCTCCCTCACCTCCCTGGCGATCGCTACGTCGGGCCGCTCCCCTGCCCGCCAGCGACCCCCCGGTAGCTCCCACCGACCCCGCACCGCTTCGTCCGGCTTGTCGCGGCGCTGGAGGAGAACCTCGTCTCGGCTCGTTCCCCGGTATATGAGGGCATTCACGTTCGGGACGACCGTCACCTCGCCGTCGGGCGGGACCGGTACCTCGACCCAGCCTTCGCCCGACCAGACCGGGTATGGCGGGCCGGCGGTCATCGGCCGGGGACCGCGATCGAGAAGCCGTTCCCGCAGAATCCACCCTCCGAGTCGTGTGCCGCCACCACGACACCATCCGTGCCGGCTGGAATGGTCACCTCGGCGACGGTCCTGGTGAAGGGCTGCTCATCCTCGTGCGGATGGGTCAGTACCAGACCACCGAGCACGGTGCCGTCACCGGCCCGCACCTCGAACCGGTCTGCGTACTTCTCCCAGCCGGTGTCGGCCGACTCGATGGTTGCCGCCACGGAATACACGTTCGTGCCGACCTCCGCGATGGAGACACCGATGACGTGGGCGCAGCCCTCCGAGCCGGAGTCCCCACCCCCGCACGCCGCGGCGGCGAGCGTCAACACGGCGAGCACGGCCCGCCTCACGCCTCGCCCTTCACCCTGAACTGGGTGCGGTACAGCCTGGCGTAGAGGCCGCCGAGCGCCAGGAGCTCACCGTGGTCACCGCTCTCGACGAGCCTCCCTTCGTCGAACACGAGGATCCTGTCCGCCGAGAGGATCGTGGACAACCGGTGCGCGATGACGAGAGACGTGCGGCCCTTCATGACCCTCTCGAGCGCCTCTTGGATGAGGGCTTCGGACTCGGCGTCGAGGTGTGACGTCGCCTCGTCGAGGATGAGGATCTGGGGGTCCTTGAGGATGACCCTGGCGATCGCCATCCGCTGTTTCTCACCGCCCGACAGGCGGTAGCCTCGCTCGCCGACCACCGTCTGGTAGCCGAGCGGAAGGCGCTCGATGAAATCGGCGATGTTGGCCGCCGTCGCCGCCGCCCTCAGTTCCGCCTCGGTGGCGTCGGCCTTGGCGTACGAGAGGTTCTGGGCGATGGTGTCGTGGAAGAGGTACGTCTCCTGGGTGACGACCCCGACGCTGTGCGCCAGCAGGTCGAGGGGATACTCCCTGACGTCCCGACCGTCGATCCGCACGACTCCGCTCGTGGCGTCATAGAGCCTCGGCACCAGGTACGTCGTGGTCGTCTTGCCCGCTCCGCTCGGACCGACGAGGGCGACGAGCTCGCCCGGGGCGATGTGGAACGAGACGTCGCGCAGCGCGTACATGTCTGCGGGTGACCTCGTCGCCGCCTGCTCCTCGGTCATCGACGACCAGCCGTAGCGCCGCACCGAGTCGAGGCCGGACGATGCGGCGCCATATGAGAAGGTCACCGAGTCGAACTCGACGTCCCCCTCGATGGCGGCAACGGCGACAGGGCGCAGAGGCTCGGCGATGTCGTGGGGCAACTCGAGCACCTCGAACACCCGCTCGAACGAGACGAGTGACGTCACGAACTCGACGCGGGCGTTCGTGAGGGCGGAGAGCGGGCCGTAGAGGTTCCCGAGGAGCATCGAGAGGGCGACGATGTCTCCCGTCGTGAGCGTGCCGTTGATGACCATGGCGGCGCCGAGCCAGAACACGAGGGCGGTACCGAGCGCAGACATGACACCGAGCGCCATGAAGAACCAGCGGCCGATGGTTGCCTGGCGCACGCCGAGGTCGCGCACGCTGGCGGCCCTGCCGGCGAACTTCGCCTCTTCGAAGCCGATCCGCCCGAAGAGCTTCACGAGGAGGGCGCCCGACACGCCGAGGGTCTCCTGCATGTGGGCGCTCATCTTGGCGTTGTTCTCCATCTGCTCCCGGCTGATCGTGCGGAGCATGCGCCCGACCCTCCGGGACGACAGGATGAAGAGCGGGAGGATGGCGATCGCCAACAGCGTCAGCCGCCACTCGAGGCGCAGCATGACGACGACCGTGATCACGACGGCGACGAGGTTCGACACGAGGGTCACGAAGGTCCCCGTCACGGCGGACTGGGCGCCGACCACGTCGCTGTTCAGCCGGCTCATGAGCTCGCCGGTCCTGGTGGCTGTGAAGAAGCCGAGTGACATTCGCTGCAGGTGGCCGTAGAGCTGGCGCCGCAGGTCGAAGATGATGCCCTCGCCCATCGACGCCGATGCCCATCGCTGCAGCACCCCGACCGCGCCGCTGACGACCGGGACCGCCACCATGCCGACGCCGAGCCACGTGACGAGCCCGAGGTCGCCTTCCGGGATCGCCCTGTCGAGGAGGGAGCGGATCAGCAGCGGCTGGACCGTCGTCAACCCGGAGATCACGACGATCGTGGCGAGCACGATCCCGATCTGGAGCTTGTACCCGGATGCGTACCCGATGACGCGGCGCAGCAGCGCTCGGTCGAGCTTGGGCTGCTCCTGCTCCTCGTCGTACCGTACGTACGACCACCACCCGCCACCGTGGAAGATGACACACCTCCTCGAGTCCGACCATCGAGATTAGGGAGGGCCGTCCCCCTCCACGACGGATCAGGGGGCGGCGGCGCTCACGTCCGCCCCCGGTGGGAGCTGCCTGTCGAGGCGGCGGGCGGACTCGGCCATCTGCCAGCACAGCTCCTCGGGGAGGGCGGTGCGGCAGAACAGCTCGTAGCGGTACTTGCCGGTGGCCCAGATGAGGCTGAGCCCCTCATCGACCGGCTCCGGGCGGATCTCGAGGCTCTGCAGGTCTGCGTCCGTGGCGAACCCGATCCGCAGTATGGCCGCCCTGCCTTCGTTGACGGTGTACGGCTCGACCGTCCACAGCCCGAACGCCGCCGCCGTCTCCGGGTCGAGCTGGCCCGAGATGACGTCGAACACGAGCTGGCTGGTCACCCAGCCGACGTCGGCCGGCACGAGCCCGGGGAACCTGATGTCCGGCAGCGCAGCCGCGATCTCGAGACGGCTCGCCTGGACGAACTTCGTCACCCGGTCGCCCCGCTGGAAGATCCGAGTGATCACGAAGGAAGAGTCACCCTCGACCTGCTTCTCGATGTCATCGTTCCACCAGCTGACGTCGGTGGCGTCGATCGACGTGAACTCCTGCTCGTCGTCGACGACGAGGATCGTGGTGCTCGTCGTCGTCGACCCGCGCACGACGTCCTCCGACCGCTCTCCGAGGCCATCGAGCAGGCCGCCGTCGCCGCAGCCCACGACGAGCGCGGCGGCGGCGGCGCAGACGAGCGTGCCGCGCCAGATCGATGAGAGAGTAGGAATCGCCACCGCCAACGAGATTACCGGTGGATCCGCGAAAACCGTTCCGTTCAGCCGGTACCCTGCCGGCGGATGGAACGCTCCGTCCGGTTTCTCAGCGAAGGCTATCCGGGCGTTCCGGGGCGTGACACCGCCATCGCCAGGGCGTTGCTGGTCCGCGCATCGGAAGGCCTGCTCGGCGAAACGTTCCGCCTCCATGTCCCCGGTCGGATCGTCGCCTTCGGAAAGCACGACATGCTGGAGGAAGCATTCCCGGCAGCGGTCGCCGCCGCCGGAGACGAGGGCTTCCTCCCGGTCCTGCGCCTCGCCGGTGGCCGGGCAGCGGTGTTCCATGAGAGAACCCTCGCCTTCCACTGGACCGTTCCCGATGCCGAGCCGCGCGCCTCGGTCACTCTTCGGTACGAGTCCATGGCCGCCCTGATGGTGGCGGCGTTCGCCAGGCTCGGCATCGCAACGGAGGTCGGCGAGCTGGCCGGCGAGTACTGCCCCGGCAGGTACAGCGTCCACCTCGCGGGCGGCGGCAAGGTGATGGGCGTCGGTCAGCGGCTGGCGAGGGGTGCGGCCCACGTCGGCGGGGTCGTCGTCGTGAGCGACCCGGGGCTCGTCAACCGACCCCTCGTCCCCGTGTACCGCCACCTCGGGGTCGCGTGGGACCCGGACGCCACCGGTGCCCTCGACGAGGCACTCCCCGGGTTGACGTTGGGCGCCGTGTCCGATGCCATCGTCGCCGAGCTCCCGACGCTGGGCGCCGTGGCGCCCGGCGAGATCGACGAGGGCACGCTGGAGCTCGCCGACCGCCTCGTCGGGGACCATGTGCTGGTGCCCGGTGCCGCCACGGGTGGTTGGTAGCCTCGTCGGATGCGCCGAGTGCTGGTCATCAACGGGCCCAACCTGAACCTCCTCGGGACCCGCGAACCGGCGGTGTACGGGGACACGACGCTGCCTGCCCTCGAGTCCATCGTGCGCACCGAGGGCTCGGAACTCGGCCTCGAGGTGGCGACATTCCACTCGAACCACGAGGGGGCGATCATCGACGCCATCCACGGAACCGTCGGCGCCCAGGACGGCATCGTGATCAACCCCGGGGCGTACTCGCACTACAGCTACGCGATCCATGACGCCCTGCTGTCCGTCGACGTCCCCGCCGTCGAGATCCACATATCGAACATCCATGCGAGGGAGCCGTGGCGGCGCACCTCGGTCACCGCACCCGCCTGCAGCTACGCCATCCAGGGCCGAGGCGTCCCCGGCTACAGGGACGCATTGCGCAAGCTCGTCAACGACGCGGCGTGGAACCACGAGACCGTCCGCTACGGCGAGGCAGCCGATCAGGTCGCCGATCTGCGACTCCCCTCCGCTCCCGGCCCTCATCCGGTTGTGGTCCTCATCCACGGGGGGTTCTGGAGGGATCCGTGGACCCGCGACCTGATGGACGGGCTGGCGGTCGACCTGGCGCGGCACGGCTTCGCATCGTGGAACCTCGAGTACCGCAGGATCGGCAACGGCGGGGGCTGGCCTGCGACGTTCGAGGACGTCGCAGCCGGGATCGACGCCCTCGCCGATGTGGAGACTCGCCTCGACCTGGATCGGGCGGGCGTCGTCGGGCACTCCGCCGGAGGGCAGCTGGCACTGTGGGCGGCGGCGCGCCCGAGCCTCCACCCCGGCCGCGCCCCCGATGCCTCCCGGGTGCGGCTGCGCTCGATCGTTGCGCTGGCTCCCGTGAGCGACCTGGCCGACGCCCACAGGCGCGGGCTCTCCTCGAGCGCCGTCGAGGAGCTGCTACGTCGCTCGCCGAGCGGCGGGGCGGAGAGGTTCGCGGCGGCATCTCCCGCCGAGCTCCTGCCGCTCGGCGTGACCCAGGTGGTGATCCACGGTACCGACGACGAGTCGGTGCCGGTCGAGATGTCGCGCCGGTTCGTCGCCAGGGCACAGGCCGCCGGCGACGACGTCGTGTACCACGAGCTGGCAGGCACCGGTCACATGGAGCTCATCGACGCCGGAAGCGAGGCCTGGGCACTGACACTCCCGGCGCTCAGCCGGATGTGACTCGCGAGCCGGTCACGAGTCCGGCGAAGCGCTCCAGACCCTCCACCATGTCGTCGTACGCCAGGGCGAAGGAGAACCGGGCGTAGCCCGGTGCGCCGAACGCCTCGCCGGGAACGAAGGCGACCCGGGCCTCGCTGAGGGCGATGTCGGCGACGTCGAGGCTCGAGGCGGCGACCCGTCCGGCCAGCTCCCGGCCGATGAGCCCCTCGATCGACGGGAAGGCGTAGAAGGCGCCCCGCGGCTCGACGCAGTCGACGCCGGGGATCTCGCCGAGCATGCGGTACATCGTCACGCGGCGCCTGTCGAACTCCTGGCGCATCGAGAATGCGGCGTCGAGAGGACCCGTGACCGCCGCCAGAGCTGCCATCTGGGCGACGTTCGACACGTTCGACGTCATGTGCGACTGCAGGCGGGCGGCGGCCGCCGCGACCGCCTCCGGGCCGACGAGCCAGCCGACCCGCCAGCCGGTCATGGCATACGTCTTGGCGACCCCGTTGACGATCACGCACCGGTCGGCGATCTCGGGTGCGACCGCCGGCATCGACGTGAACTCGGCGCCCCCGTACACGAGGTGCTCGTAGATCTCGTCCGTCAGGACCCAGAGGTCGTGCTCGGCGGCCCATCGGCCGATCGCCCTCACCTGGTCCTCGGGGAACACCGCGCCCGTCGGATTGGACGGCGAGACGAACACGAGCAACTTGGTCCGCTCGGTGCGCTTCGCCTCGAGGTCCGAGACCGACGTCAGGAAGCCATCCGCAGGCCCCGTCTCGACGACGACGGGAACGCCCCCTGCGAGCCTCACTGCCTCGGGGTAGGTCACCCAGTACGGCGCAGCCAGCAACACCTCGTCGCCGGGGTCGAGGAGCACCTGGCACGTCGCGTAGATGGCGTGTTTGGCCCCGTTCGTGATCACGACCTGAGAGGGCTCGACGTCCACGCCGGAGTCGCGCCGCGTCTTGTCTGCAACGGCGCGGCGCAGCGCCGGCAGCCCGGCCGCCGCCGTGTAGTGGTGGAAGGTCGGGTCGCCGGCCGCCGCGATGGCCGCCTCGACGATGGGTCGCGGCGTCGGGAAGTCGGGCTCGCCTGCTCCGAAGCCGATCACGTCGATTCCGGCTGCTGCCATGCCGCGCGCCTTGGCCGTGATTGCCATGGTCGCCGACTCCTCGATCGCCTCGACCCTGTGCGAGAGGCTCCGCATCCTCGTCCGACTCATCGGTTGTTACCCTCCACCGGTCAGTCTCGCACCATACAACGGCGAGGAAGCATGCCGGATCGACCTGAGATACAGCTCCCCGCCGAGCTGCTGCCCATCGACGGGCGCTTCGGTTCCGGCCCGTCGAAGGTCCGGCTCGAGAGCCTCCTCGAGCTCGGTGTCAGCGGCTCGACCTACATGGGGACGAGCCATCGCCAGGACAGGGTGAAGAAGGTCGTCCACCGGATCAGGGCCGGTCTGAGCGAGTTGTACAACCTCCCGGCCGGCTTCGAGGTGCTCCTCGGCGTCGGAGGCGCTACCGCCTTCTGGGATGCGGCGGCCTTCGGTCTCATCGAGCGCCGCAGCCAGCATCTCGTCTTCGGCGAGTTCTCCGCCAAGTTCGCATCGGTCGTGGCAGGCGCCCCGCACCTCGACGAGCCCGAGCTCATCGAGTCGGATCCGGGGACCCATCCCCACCCGGCCGCCCGACAGGACGTCGACGTGTACGCCTTCACGCACAACGAGACGTCGACCGGCGTGATGATGCCGATAGCGCGCCCGGAGGGCGCCGACGGGCTCGTCGTCGTCGACGCCACCTCGGCCGCGGGGGCGGCCCACGCCGACGTGGACCAGTTCGACGTCTACTACTTCTCGCCACAGAAGGCGTTCGGCTCGGACGGGGGACTCTGGATCGCCCTGTGCTCCCCATTCGCGGTGTCCAGGATCGAGCGGCTGGCGTCGTCGGAACGGTGGATCCCACCCTTTCTCGACCTCCGCACCGCCCTCGACAACTCGCGCAAGGATCAGACGTACAACACGCCGGCTCTGGCGACGTTGTTCCTGCTCGACCGGCAGATCGCCGTCATGCACGAGCTCGGCGGCCTCGATTGGGCCGTGAAGCGGTCGAAGACGTCTTCGGAGACGGTCTACGCATGGGCAGACGCTTCTGTCTACGCCGCTCCGTTCGTCACCGATCCGGCCATGCGATCGTCCACGGTGGTGACCGTCGACCTGGTCCCGGAAGTGAGTGCCGACGTCGTCGAGGGCGTCCTGCGCGACAACGGGATCCTCGACACGTTCGGCTACCGCAAGCTCGGCCGCAACCAGCTCCGCATCGCGTGCTTCCCGAACGTCGACCCGACCGACGTCGAGAAGCTGACGCGTGCGGTCGACCACATCATCGAGCGCCTCTGAGGTGCCGGCGATCCTGTGGCGCCGTCTCGACACACCCGGTTTCGACCGGTGCGAGCTGACCGCGACTCCCGACGGCCACCGCCTCGCAGGGACGGCGCTCGTCGTGTTCGACGACGTCCCGTACGAGATCCGCTACACGGTGATCACCGACCGCCGGTGGCGGACGAGGACGGTCGGCGCCCACGTCCAGGGCCCCGAGGGTGACAGGCGACTGGCGCTCACTGCGGACGGTGAGGGCGGGTGGTCGGTGTCGGACAGCCCGGTCCTCGACCTGTATGGGGCCATCGACGTCGACTTGGCGTGGACGCCTGCGACCAACACCCTTCCGGTCAACCGACTCGAGCTGCAGGTGGGAGAGGAAACCGAGATCACCGCCGCCTACATCCAGTTCCCGGCGCACGAGATCAAGCGGGTGAGTCAGCGGTACCAGCGGATCGCAGACCAGCGCTACCTCTACTCCCAGGGCTCGTTCCGTGCGGAGGTCGCGGTGGACGAGAACGGGCTCGTGGTCGACTACCAGGGCGTCTGGGAATCCGTGACCTCGTCGTGATCTCCGTGGC
>DASWKR010000040.1 GCA_036396535.1 Acidimicrobiia bacterium
ACGGCTGCTGGGTCGGCCGCGGCGGCGGCATCACGGCGAGGTGCGAGTTTCCGAAGAATCGTCCCAGCTAGTGGTCTGTCGTCCAATTGGTGACGTCGGCTCTGGACCGTCGGGCCGACGCCGCAAACCGGGGACGCCACACACTGCCCGGCCCCCTCGACTCGGCCTGCGGCGCTCGTCGATCCCCCGGAGACCGGGGGATTGCGTAGAAGCCTGCCAACCGTGTGGACGGCCACACCCACGCTGTCTCCCGCTCGGCGGGGGACCGGCGAGCGGTCGCTCTGCGACCCGAGCCGAGGGGGCCGCTTGGCAGACCGGACCGGAGGGTCCCCCTCGACTCGGCCTGCGGCGCTCGTCGATCCCCCGGAAACCGGGGGATTGCGTAGAAACCTGTCAACCGTACGGACGGCCACACACGCGGTCTCCCGCTCGGCGGGGGACCGGCGAGCGTCCCGCCAGTGACCGAACCGAGGGGGCTCGAGTTGTCCAGCCACGCAGATCGATGCCTCTTTCTCGCGTTCGATGGTGCCGTGATCTGGTGCGGAAGCGTCAGTGGCCCAAGTGGATGCTCAGGGCATCGTCGATGTCGAGCATCAGCGCCGGCGGTACGGTCCCGACCTTGTCGGTGACACGCTCGATCGAAACAGAGCGGACTTGTTCGGCCTGGGCCTTCGAATCGAGATCCAGGCCGGTCTCGGTTGCGGGCAGGAGCACCTGAAAGGGATACACCCGACCGACGTTGGATGTCACGGGAACCACGGTCACGACGCCGCGTCCCAACTTGGCAGCGGTCGTGTTGGCACCGTCGTTGGAAACGATCACCGCCGGACGCCGCTTATCGGCCTCGCGGCGGCGCGCCGGGTCGAGGTCGACGAGGCGGATCTCTCCACGCAGCATCAGCCGGATGCCAGTCCATCGCCTACCGCGGCGTCCCAGGCTTCGGCGTCGCCGGACTCGGACCACTCCTTCCACGCCTCGGCGTAGTCGGCGCCGAGCCCCGACGCGCGAAGTAGGCGAACGGCCTTGCGAACGACCGCCGACCGGGATTCATAGCCCTGCGCTTGCGCGTACTGGTCGAGGAACTCGACATCCTCGTCAGGAAGGCTCACACTCAGCTTCATACTAGGATACTACCACTGGTAGGCCATGTTGCGTACCACACGGATCACGCACCGCTTCCCGGGCGCCAACCTCCGATCGACGCCGGGTCCGACCTCGATCGCACCGGCTGTGGGACCACGCGTCTCTTCCTACGATCGCGGGTGTGTCAGACGCCGTGCCACATATCGGGACTCTCAGGGAGAAGCCGCTCCACGCCTCCCTGAAGCGGTGGTACGCCCGCGCCGGCGATCGAGTCGAGGTCCCCGTCGACGGATTCGTGATCGACCTGGTCCGAGAGGATCTCCTGATCGAGGTGCAGACGAGCGGCTTCTCGTCGATGAAGCGGAAGGCAACGTCACTTCTCCAGCTCGGGCACCGTTTGCGGATCGTTCACCCGATCCCCGTGGACAAGTGGATCGTCAAGGTCGACGCCGAGGGCGCCGTCCTGAGTCGACGCCGATCTCCCCGACACGGCGCGCCGACGGACATCTTCGCCGAGCTGGTGAGCTTCCCCGAGCTTCTGGTGCATCCCAACCTCGAAGTCGACGTGCTTCTGACCATCGAGGAGGAGTACAGACATCTCACACCCGGCCGAGCCTGGCGCCGCAAGGGATGGGCCGTTGCGGAGCGCCGATTGATAGAGGTGGTGGACTCATTGCTCATCACCGACAGCGAAGACCTGACAAGGCTCCTGCCGGACGGTTTGCCCGAGAGGTTCACCACTGCCGATCTCGCCGCGAAGCTGGGCCGATCCCGGCGCGCCGCCCAACAGATGGCGTACTGCCTTCAGAGAGCCGGGGTGATCGTGGCCGTCGGCAAGAACGGCAACACGGTTCGATATCGGGTGGGATGAGCACCCGTCGGCAGTACGTCACCGTTGCGCCGGATGACGATCGGGCGGTCTCCCGGTGGCATGACAACGCTGCGATCGCAATAGAGGCGAGCATCCATCGCTCGGCCGCCCTCAGGTCCCTCGCCGTGTTGACTAGCCCATTCGTGCCGCGCCCAAACCATCTTTGGGTTACCCCGCGACCACCTTAGGATGCGACTTCTGAGACGCTCAGCCACGCAGAGTAGGGGCTCGGGCACGAATGGTGGTAGCGCAGCCATAGGAAGGCATCCTGGAGCTGCGCCGGAGACGAAAAGGGGATTCGACCTATGGCCAGACTCCGGAAGATGGCGCTGGCGACCGTCATGGCGCTCGCGCTGCTCTCACTCCCGGGTGTCGCCGTCGCGGCGGTCGCAACCTGCAATGGACTCACGGCAACGATCGAAGGCACGCCGGGAGCCGACATCCTCGTCGGCACGGCGGGACCGGACGTGATCCAGGGACTCGGCGGCAACGACGACATCAAGGGCTTCGACGGAGACGACGTCATATGCGGGTCCGTCGGCGACGACATCATCGACGGCGGCGGCGGCAACGACGTCATCATCGCCGGGCCCCAACAGACCGTCGGAACCGACAGGGACACGGTCACCGGGGGACCGGGAAACGACACCATCAACGGTGGAGCGGCGGGCGACACGCTCTCCGGCGGCGGCGGCAACGACGTCATCTCGGGTGACAAGGGCTTCGACACGATCGACGGCGACGCCGGCGACGACGAGTTGTCCGGAGGTGCCGGAGACGACACGATCAATGGCGGCGAGGGCACCAACCTGCTGCTCGGAGGTAGTGGCGACGACACCCTCAACGGTTGGACGGGCGTCGACACCATCAAGGGCGGTTCAGGCGATGACGGCCTGTTCGGCTTCGCCGGAGCGGACACTCTCCTTGGCGGCGGAGGAGCCGACACCTTGCGCGGCCACACCGGAGCGGACGTCCTCAAGGGCGGCGGAGGCAACGACGACATTGCCGGCGCCCAGGACGACGACTTGATCGTCGGAGGCAGCGGGAACGACGTGCTCGATGGGCAGTCCGAGAACGACGAGATCCACGGCGGCAAAGGCGTCGACACCATCGACGGCGGGACGGGCGACGACGAGATCTTCGGCGATGAGGACGGCGACGTCGTCAACGGCGGCGACGGCAACGACACGATCGACGGTGGTGACGGCGACGACACCCTCAACGGCGGTGACGGCAACGACACGCTGCTCGGTTCCGCAGGAGAGGACTTGCTCAACGGTGGCGACGGCAACGACACGATTGACGGCGGCGACGACGACGACACCATCAACGGCCAGGTCGACGACGACACGCTCTCGGGCGGGCTCGGTGTCGACCTGATGTCAGGAGGCACCGGAGACGACACGATCGACGGTGGTGACGGAGACGACGTCATGTTCGGGGACGCCGGCAACGACACCATCGGTGGAGGCCTCGGCGATGACTACGCCGACGGCGGCACGGACAACGATGTGGTCAGCGGGGGTGAAGGCCACGACGAGTTGGTCGGAGGCCTCGGAGACGACACCCTCAACGGAGACGCCGGCGACGACGAGCTGCGCGGTAACGATGGCAACGACACGATCAACGGCGGCGACGGCGCCGACTTCATCCAAGCCGGCGTCGGCGACGACCTGGTGGACGGCGGCGCCGGCGACGACGGCATCATCGGTGACTTCGGCAACGACACGCTGTCGGGTGGTCTCGGAACCGACTCCCTCGACGGCAACAGCGGCGCCGACATCCTCGATGGCGGCGACGGCAAAGACACCATCAACGGTGGAGCCGGCGACGACCAGATCTCCGGTGGCAAGGGTGCGGACACGATCTCGGGGGGCACGGAGAACGACACGATCGACGGCGGCTCGGGCAAGGACATCCTGGCCGGCAACGCAGGCGACGACGTCATCGATGGCAAGGGCGGCGCCGACCGTCTCGACGGGTCGACGGGCAACGACATCCTCCGCGGCCAGGGAGGCGCCGACACGCTCATCGGGCTCGACGGCGACGACCGGCTCATCGGTGGGGGCGGCAACGACACCCTGCGGTCGCATGCAGGAGAAGACGTCATCTTCGGTGGGGGCGGCGACGACCTTCTCGTCGGGGGCTCCGAGAACGACGAGCTCAACGGCGGTGCCGGCGACGACAACCTCCAAGGTCAGGCCGGAGACGACATGCTCGACGGCGGCGCCGACGTCGACACGATCGACGGCGGCAGCGACTTCGACACCTGCGTGAACGGCGAGATCACCGTCAACTGCGAGGCCTGAGCGACGGTTCGCAGTGGGCGACGAGAGGAGGCCCCGGGGACGACCCCGGGGCCTCCCGAGCTCGAACGGCTCCGCCCAAGCCTGGGCGGCGTCAGTTGCTGTACGTGACAGCCTGGAGCGGTGCCCAGCGGCTCGCCACGGCGGCGTAGTGGATGCCGGCTTCGTCGTAGTCGAATCGCTCGAGGGCGTCGAGGGATGCGATGACATCTGCGCCGGACTCGTCGAGCACGAGCTCCGTCTCCTCGAACAGAGCGGCGACGGTCGCGTAGTCCAGCTCGAGCACGCCGTCCGGCGAGAAGTCGCGCAACCACCGTTCGAGGCTCCGAATCTGTCCGACGACCGAGTCGTCGAAGCCGGCTTCGTCGACGATGCCTACCGCCCTGGCGACTCGATCCACCGCAGCGGTGAGCGATGCGCGATATCGAATCGAAGGGCCGGACGGGGTGGTGTACAGCTCCCGCTCGTCCGCCGTGAAGGCGCTGAACCAGCGGAGCGGGACGTGCCATGGACTGGTGAGGATGTGCGAGCGGGCTGCGGGGTGCTCGGTGCGCAACTCGCTCAACTGCTCGGCGACGGCATGGAACGTCTGCTCGGGGACGATCATCGCCCCCGGGTACGTCGAGTTGAACGCCAGAGCGCCCTCGAGCATCCGCAACAGCGGGAACCGCGGGCACACGTAAGCCGATCCGCCGAAGTCGATCTCGAAGGCGTCGTGGGTCGTCGGCTCTTGCCACACGAAGTGGTCGCTGCCGCGCACGACGCGAACGTTGCCCCTGGAGGCGTGCTTCGGGAGCGTCGCAACTCGATCTCGAGGCACGTAGACGCGGAGGTATGAGGCCAGGATCACCCCTCGATGGTACCGACGTCTCGGGCCACTGAGGCGCCCACCGGCTACAATGAGGGCCAGGGAAAGCCACCGACGACCGAGAGTGAGGTGCGCATTGCGGGTGAGCCTGGGGGGTCGCCACTCCGTGAGCCTCCCCGTACGCCCCCTCGGCCGCCGAACCGATGCGACACACGATCCCGCCCCAGGCGGGATCACTTTTTTGGCAGCGATGGCGTATGGCACGGCCCGCCGCGGGACGAGGCGATGACGGAGGAGGACATCCGAATGCTGGAGCTGGACAGCATCCGCGACCACAAGGCGCTCGGGCTCGAGGACTCCGACCTGATCGACATGTACCGAACGATGGTCACGGCGCGCCGCGTCGACGAGCGGATGTGGGCGCTCAATCGCCAAGGGCGTGTGCCGTTCGTGGTTTCGGTGTCCGGGCACGAGGCGTGCCAGGTGGGGGCGGCCTTCGCCCTCGACCCCGAACGCGACTGGTCCCTGCCCTACTACCGCGACATCGCGTTCAACCTGGCGATGGGGGTCACGCCGTACGACATGTTCCTCGGCGTCTTCTCGAAGGCCGCCGATCCCGCCTCGGGCGGAAGGCAGATGCCGAATCACTGGTCAGAGCCCGATCTGCACATCTTCACCCACTCGTCCGTCATCGCCACGCAGTTCCCGCACGCCTGCGGGATCGCCCACAGGCTCAAGGCGACGGGCTCGGACGGGGTCGTTGCCGTGATGAGCGGCGAGGGGGCGACATCCGAGGGCGACTGGCATGAGGCGATGAACTTCGCAGGCATCCATGCGCTCCCGCTGATCTTCCTCGTCGAGAACAACCTCTATGCGATCTCGGTGCCCGTCGACGAGGAGATCGCCGGTTCGGTATCCGCCCGGGCAGCCGGCTACGGCATGCCCGGCCTCGCCATCGACGGCAACGACGTGCTGGCGGTGTACGGCGCCATGTCGACCGCCGTCGAGAGGGCCAGATCAGGCGGAGGGCCGACGCTCGTCGAGGCGAAGACCTATCGCTACAACCCACACACGTCCGATGACGATGACAAGCTCTATCGCTCGGCCTCCGAGGTCGAGTGGTGGCGCCGCCGCGACCCGATCTCCGTGCTCCACCAGTACCTCGTCGAGTCGCGGCTCCTCGGCGAGGGCACCGAGGCGTCCATCGACGAGGAGGTTGCCCGGCTGGTCGCCGATGCGGTCGCCGCCGCCGACGCAGCAGACGACCCGACCGACCCCCTGGCCTACGTGTACGCCAAGCCGATCGAGCCGTCGACTCCGGTGACCGAGCCGGAGGCGCCGCCCGCCGGCGAGACAGTCAACCTGATCACTGCGATCAACAGATCTCTGCACGAGGTGTTCGAGGCCCACGCGGACGTGTGCCTGTTCGGCGAGGACGTCGCCGACCCGAAGGGCGGTGTCTTCAAGGCAACCGTCGGGCTGACCGACACGTTCGGGCCGGATCGCTGCTTCAACTCGCCGCTGGCCGAGTCGCTGATCATCGGCATCGCCATCGGCGTGGCGGCTGCCGGCGGCAGGCCGATCGCCGAGATCCAGTTCGCCGACTTCATCCATCCGGGGTTCGATCAGATCGTGAGCGAGGCGGCGCGGATCCACTACCGATCGGCTGGGCGCTGGACGTGCTCGATGGTCGTCCGAGTCCCGTACGGCGGGGGCATCCGGGGTGCGCTCTACCACAGCCAGTCGATCGAGGCCTTCTACGCCCACGTCCCAGGGCTGAAGGTGGTCGTCCCCTCGACCCCGGCGGACGTCAAGGGGTTGCTGTTCAGCGCGGTCGAGGATCCCGACCCCGTCATGATCCTCGAGCCGAAGCGCCTGTACAGGTCGGCCACCGGTCCCTACCCGGAGGGCGAGCACCGCGTGCCGCTCGGCAAGGCATCGGTGCGACGCGCCGGGCACGACGCAACGGTCATCGCGTACGGAACGATGGCACATTTCGCATCCGAGGCGGCCGACCGCCTCGCCGAGGAGGGCCTGTCGATCGGAGTGCTCGATTTGCGCTCCCTGCGACCGCTCGACTGGCCTTCGATCGAAGCGGCGGTCCAGGCGACGGGGAAGGTCCTCATCGTCCACGAAGACACCGGATTCGCAGGCTTCGGCGCCGAGATCGCAGCCCAGATCGCCGAGAAGTCACTCGACTGGCTCGACGCCCCGGTGATGCGGTACACCTCACCCGAGGTGCCGCTCTATCCGTACGCCGAGAATCTCGAAGCGATGGTCATGCCGTCGGTGGACGGCATCGTCGAGCACGCTCGGTCGCTGGCGGCATACTGACCGGCTGAGGCGCCGCCCACCGGGAGCGAACCGGATCGCACCCGGAACCGAGGCCGGTGACAGGGCGTCCCATCCGACACACAGTGCGGAGGTGCTCTTCTTGAAGACGGAAGCCCCGCCCTCGCCGCGGAGGTTCGAGGACGTCTATTCGTCCGCCCGCGGCGATCTCTTCCGCGCACTCGTGCTCACCACCGTCGATCCCGATGTCGCCGTTGAAGCCGTCGACCGGGGCTTCGCCCGGTGGGCGGGCAGGCTTCGAGGCGACGCCGAACCGGCGGAGCCGGCCGTCCTCGGTGAGGCCTACAGGTGGGTGCGCAAGCGAACCAAGCGGCGTAACCAGCGCGTGGGCGGGTTCCGCAGACGCAACCCGATGGACCGGGATGCCGCCTCGGCGCTTGCCGCCTTCCGCGAGCTCTCGCTCGATGACCGCATCGCTCTCGTCGTCAAGCACCAGCTCCAATGGGACGACGACCGCCTCGGAACGGTGATCGGGTTGTCCGCCGACGACGCCGGGGCCTTGGCGATGTCTGCCGAGGGGAGGCTCCAGAAGCGATCGGCGAGCCTCGACTTGCTGGCAAGCGCCTTCGCGGCACAAGCCGGGGAGCTGCACGAGCCGCTGGAGCGGGCCGGATCGGCCAGGCGCCGTGGGATGCTCCTGCGCTACTCGAGGATCGCCGCGGCGGGCGCGGCGGTCGCCGCCCTCGCCACCACTGCAACCGTCGCCGTCTTCCGGGGCGAGCCGTCCCCGGAGCCGACGCCCTCGAGCGTGCCGGGGTCGGCTCAGGTCATCGCATCGGGCACCATCGTCGACCTGGAGTGGGTCCAGTCCGGCGTGCCGATCGAGCAGGGTGACGTCACCGCTTTGGTCCACACCGAAGACGGCTTCCTGCTCCTCGGCAACGACTACACGGGCAGGTTCGGTGCCGCACCCGTCGCCCTCCGCTCCGATGACGGCGTCTCATGGGAACAGCTCGCTTCGCCGCCGGTGGGCAACGGCTGGATCCAATCACTCGAGTTCTTCGGTGACGACCTCGTCGCCGTCGGCTCGACGGCCGGCAACGGGCGGGATGTACCGACCGTGTGGATCTCGTCGGACGGGCTCGAGTGGGTGACGAGCGAGTTGCCGGTCGATACGCAGGTCGAGATCGAGGGGGCGACGTACAACGTGTACACGTGGGTGTCCGGCGTCAGCTCGTCGAAGGATGAGCTCACTGTGATCGGGACCATGAGCACGGACGTCGACCTCCAGCAGCTCGTGGCCGACCGCCTCCCGGAGGGAGTCACGCTGGACAACGGGTGGGGCACCTCTCAGGACGGTGTCGAGTTCTACGACAACTCGGGTCAGGTCGTCGGCAGGGCGACGTGGGCCGAGCTCGGCATCCCTCGAGAGCTGGCGCGCCTCATGAGCGGCGAGAGCTCGGTGCTGTGGGTGACGAAGGACGGGACGACCTGGGAGCAGCAGCAACTCGACGTCGACGTCCCGAGAGGCCGTTCGGTGGCGGGGCTCGCCGGTGTCGGTGAAGTCACCGCCGCCCTCGTGTACGGCCCGTTCTCGACCGAGCTGTGGCTCGAGGGAGGCGAAGGATGGCAGCGCGCCAGCATCCCGGAGGGGCGCGTCGTCACGTCGATGGTGTCGGTCGGTGAGACGTTGTACGTCGCGGGCACCGACGCCTCGTCTGCGGGGGCCGTCTGGTCCACAACAGACGGCGTGACGTGGGAGAAGGTCGCAGCCACCGACGGGCCCGGTCACGTGACTCGTCTGTCGCGCAACGACGAGGGTGTCCTCGCCATGGTGCAGCACGCCGAGGACCTCGCAGGCATCGGACCGGCGGTCGTGGAGAAGGACGGGCTGACGATCGAGATCACGCAAGATGGCATGCACCGGGTACTCGAGGACGGCGAGGAGGTCGTCACCGTGTTCGGCGCCGACCTGGTCACGAACGACGACGGCTCGGTGACCATCCTCGACGATGACGGATCCGACCTCGTCCTGCTCACCCAGGACGAGGTACAGCGCGCTTGGGAGCGCTATTACGAGCGAGGGCTGGACCCGGGCGAGACGTCGGCCCCGGGCATTCTGCTGCTGGCGTCGGACGACGGCGAGACCTGGGTGACGATCGATGTCGGCGCCGGTATCGGCGATGGGTATTACCCGATGGCCGCCGCATGGGCTGACGGGATTGCCATCTTCGCCGGCAGCCGCGAGGGCGGTTTCATCGAGGATGGCGGTCCTGGGGTCTCCATCTGGGTGGGCACCCGGCCCTGAGTGGACGATCCGGCGGCCGCCGGGAGCATCGCGGCAGGCACTCCTATCCTCGCGTGCGATGACCTACACGATCCGGGAGGCGCGGCCCGGCGATGGCGAGGCGATCGCCGCCTTCACGGAAGACACCTTCGAGTGGGGCGACTACGTGGCCGACGCTTTCGGGCCTTGGCTCGACGATCCGGCAGGGCACCTGGTCGTAGCGGCGGACGAGGCCGACCGGGCGGTTGCGACCGCCTTCGGCACGCTCGTGTCCGACCAAGAGGCCTGGCTGCAGGGGGCGAGAGTGCATCCGGCTTGGCGGCGCCGCGGGATCGCAGGTGCGCTCGATGAGGTCCTGGAGTCGTGGGCCCGGCAACGTGGCGCCTCTGTTGCCAGGATGGTGATCGAGGCGTGGAATACCGCGGCGCAGGCCCAGGTCGGGTCGATCGGTTACCGGCGTGTCTGTTCGTGGGTGCACGCCGAGCGCAGCGTTGGAGCAGCCTCTCCGGTGACTGCCGGGAACGGCGGCAAGAGGGTCGCCGCCAGCGAGCAGCTCGTCAGAGCACATTCGTCAGAGGCGGAACCGGCCTACGTTTCGTGGAGTGCCGGCCAACTGTCCAGGGCAGGCCGCGGGCTCATCGGCATCCGATGGCGCTTCCGCCGTCTCACGATCGACGATCTCAAGTCTGGGGCCCGCCACGACGCATTGTGGGCGGCGCGCAGCGGGTGGGTGCTCGGAGCGAGGCACGGTGAGATGTTCGAGGTGGGGTGGCTGGAGACTTCGGAGGAGGATGCAGCCGACCTGGCCAGGGCCATCGTCGACCTCGCCGCCGACCAGAGGGCGGAGCTTCTGGAGGTGTGGGCGCCCGACGTGGGCTGGCTGGCGACCGCGCTGCGCAGGGCCGGCTGCGAGCTCGATCAGATGAGCGTCTGGGCCAAGGCCCTCTGAATCAGATGCCGGCCGGCCGATCAGGGTCGAGCTCGTCCAGGAACCGGGCGATTCTGTCGACCTCCTCCTGCTCGCCGATGACCGCGGCCGCCTTGCCGAGGCCGGTCAGGGCGCGCAAGAAGCCCCGATTCGTCTCGTCGCGCCAGCGCACGAAGCCGCCGCCTCGCCATCCTGCACCTCGCAGGGCATCGAGGCCCCGGTGATACCCGACGCGGTGGTATGCGTACGACTCGACGGGATCACTCGCCAGCCCTCCCAGCCGGGCCCACGCGTCGATGAACCGGGGCCATCTCGCCACGACCTCGGCGATCTCCCGCCTCGGGTCCTGCGACGCCAACGCCGCTTCGAGTGCCTCGATCGCCTCACCCGGCTGGGGAGGCAATACGGTGTCCGGGGGTGGCCCCGATGCGACGTCGATCTGATGCGTCAAGCCCTTCTCCCTCGTACGGCCCCGTGGCGCGACACCGCTATGTTGCCATCGAGGGGCGCACGGGGCGCCGCTCGAGTTCCGCCTAGTCGTCGCGAGGGTGATGTCGAGTGACCGCCGCATCCGGGCCGCCGGCAAGCGACCACTTGCGCAGGCTCCTCTACCGGGCGGACGGCGCCGTCACCGGCGACATGCCCGTTGAGGTCGTGATACCCGATACGGCGGAGGACGTCGCCGAGGCGGTGCGCAACGCCACGGCAGCCGGTCTGTCGATCGTGCCGAGGGGTGCCGGCACCGGCCTGTCGGGTGGAGCTTCTCCGCTGGGACGGGCGGCCGTCGTCTCGCTGATGCGCCTCGACCGGATCCTCGACGTGGACCCTGACAACCGCACCGCGCTGGTCGAGCCCGGCGTCCGCAACCTCGAGCTGTCGAGGCACACCAGGGCCGACGGTCTCATGTTCGGGCCCGACCCGTCGTCGCAGTCGACGTGCACGATCGGCGGCAACATCGCAACGAACGCCGGCGGTCCGCGCTGCTACGCGGTGGGGAGCACGACATCGCACGTGCTCGCCGCGACCGTCGTGCTCGGGGACGGCTCGACCGTCGAGGTCGGAGCCGACTACGCCGACCCGATCGGATTGGACACGAGGGCCGTCGTTGTCGGTTCCGAAGGGACCGTCGGGCTCGTCGTCAGGGCACTCGTGAAGCTCTCGCCGGTGAGCGAAGCCACCCGGACCGTGTTGTGTGCCTTCGCCCGGCTCCAGCAGGCAGGCGACGCCACCGCCCGGATCGTCCGGTCGGGGGTGAACGCCACGTCGATCGAGCTGATGGATCGCACCACGATCGCCATCTGCGAGAACTTCACCCAGGCCGGGCTGCCGCTCGAAGCCGAGGCGATGCTGCTGTGCGAAGTCGAAGGGACGGATCTCACCATCGGAGAGGAGCTCGCCGACCTCGAGAGGCTGGCGAGCGAGGCGGGCGCCTACCTGGTGCAGGTAGCCGAGTCCGAGGAGCAGGCGACCCTGTGGTGGCGGGCGAGGAAAGGCGCATTCGGCGCAGTCGCCCAGCTGGCCTCGAACTACCACCTCCACGACGGCGTCGTCCCTCGCACCCGGCTCGTCGAGGCTCTCGAGAGGGTTCAGGAGATCGGCCGCCGGTCCGGGACACTGATCCGGCTCGTCGCCCACGCCGGGGACGGCAACCTCCATCCACTCATCCCGTACGACGGGAGCGATCCGGAGCAGTCGGAGCGGGTTCACGCCGTGTCGGAGCAGATCATGGACGTCTGCCTGGAGATGGGGGGCGCCGTCAGCGGGGAGCACGGCGTCGGGGTATCGAAGGTGCACCTCATGGACCGGGTCTTCTCAGCCGTCGATCTCGAATATCAGGGTCACATCAGGTGCGCCTTCGATCCCGACGCCGTGATGAACCCGCGCAAGGTGCTTCCCTCGCCGCCGTCGTGCGCCGAGCGGATCGTGCCTCTCGACTCGGAGATGTGGGTGTGACCGTGGTCGCCCCTCAGAGCGTCGCCGAGCTCGCTGCCACGGTGCGCCAGTGCGCCGCCGCCGGGACGGCGTTGCGACCGAGGGGGTCCGGGTACGAGATGGCGGCGGGCAACCCGGTCGAGGCGCCCGTCACGATTCACACGGGGCGGCTCGACGAGATACGACAGTTCGATCCGGACGAGCTCGTCATCAGGGTCGGGGCGGGGGTGACGATGGAGAAGCTGCACGCCACGCTGTCGGAGCACCGGTTGCGCGCCGTCGTCCCGCAACGGCCGACGGCGCGGACGATTGGCGGCGTGATCGCCTCCGGGGCATCGGGCTACGAGCGGTTGCGCTACGGGCCGGTGCGCAACCACGTGATCGGCATGACGCTGGTGTCGGGGGGCGGTGACGTCGTCGAGGCGGGAGGCCGGGTCGTCAAGAACGTCACCGGATTCGACCTGTCGCGGCTCTGCGTCGGGTCTTTCGGTCGGCTCGGCGTGATCGCCGAGGTCGGGCTGCGGGTGTTCCCCCGGCGCGGGTCGGTGGCAGTGATCGCAGTGGAAGAGCCCGAGGCGGCTTGGCGCGGCTCGGCTCGGCCGCTCGCAGTCGTCGGGACCAGGGACGGGGCCTTGGCACTCGTCGAAGGGTCGGACGAGGCCATCGACAGCCAGGTGACGTCGTTGAAAGGGGAGCTTCGCGACGGAGCCGAGCTGCCCTCGCCCGAGGAGTGGTCGTGGCGGGCGACCGTTCGCAGCAGGCCCTCCGAGCAGCCCGGGTTGCTGCTGCGGTTGCCGGCGCACTGGGACTACATCGCCCAGTACGGCGTCGGGCTCACCGAGGTCGGTGGCTCCGAAGCGGTGGTCACGGACGACCTCGCCTCGGTGCGGGCGGCGGCCGAAGCCACCGGCGGGCGCCTCGTCATCCATCGCCTCCCGGAGGCCCAGCGGGCGTCGATCGACGCCTGGGGGGCTCCGCCACCCGACATGGTGATCCAGAGGCGAATCGTCGCCTCGTTCGATCCGCACGGGATCTTCAATCCCGGCATCCTCCCGGAGGGCCTGTGACCGACGTCTCGCTGTTCGACATGGCGGCCGCAGACACCTGCGTGAGCTGCGGACTGTGCCTCCCACATTGTCCGACCTTCCGCTTGACGGGCGACGAGCTCTATTCACCGCGGGGGCGACTTGCCGCGATGACCGCCGTGACGCAGGGGATCGTCGCCGTGGACGCCGAGTTCGATGACTCGCTCTCGACGTGCCTGGGCTGCCGGGCGTGCGAGGCGGTGTGCCCCGGGCTGGTTCCATACGGCCCCTTGTTCGAGGCCGCCCGGGCGAACCTGACCGCCGAGCAGCCGACCGCGGGGCGAACTGCGCGCCGCTTCCTTCTCGGCAGATGGCTGGCGTGGCGACCCGGCATGCGCATCGTCACAGCCATCGGCGCCATCGCGCAGCGTTTCCGCCTCGGCCGATTCATGCCCGGGTTCGCCCGGAGGGGACTCACCGGGCTGCGTCCACTCGCCAAGAAGGGGCCGTCGTGGGTGGGGCGCACCGTCGAGGCGGTCGGGCCGAGCAGAGGTACCGTCGCCGTGCTCGCCGGGTGCGTCATGGATCAGTGGTTCGGGGGCGTCCACGCCGCAGCCGCTGCGGTGCTGTCGCGGGCCGGCTACCGGGTCGTCTTCCCGGCGGGTCAGACCTGCTGCGGTGCCCTGGCGGCGCACGACGGCCAGGTGGCGGCCGCCCAGCGCCTCGCAGGCCGCAACGCGGCGGCGTTCGCCGATGCCGATCTGGTGGTCGCCGACGCCGCCGGGTGCTCGGCCCATCTCAAGGAGTACGGCCGCTGGACCGAGCGTGGTGAAGCGCTCGGAGCCAAGGTCAGGGACGTGACGGAGCTGGTTGCTTCGCTCATAGCCGAAGGGGCCTTGCCGACGGTGACCGAGCACCGGGGCACCGTGGCGGTTCAAGATCCGTGTCACCTGCGCCACGCCCAGCGCATCACCGCCCAGCCACGAGCCATCCTCGAGGCGGCGGGCCTCGATGTCGTCGAGATCGACGTCGACGGGCTCTGCTGCGGCGCGGCAGGCATCTACTCGGTCACCCACCCGCAGACCTCCGAGGAGCTCGGGCGCCGCAAGGCCAGCCAGGTGGTCGCCAGCGGAGCGGCCGTCGTCGCCTCGGCGAATCCCGGCTGCGAGATGCAGCTGCGCGCCTACCTTCCGCCCGGCATCAGGATCGCCCACCCCGTGGAGCTATACGACGAAGCCATCACGAGCTGAACGGCCGGCGGCGGCCGCCTCACCGGACGGGAACCGCTGGGCGCTACCGTCCCCGGGCAGTCACCGAGCCCCGGAGGTTGATCACGATGCCCGGTCCGCTGGTTGCCGTCACCGACCATGTCTTCCCGGACCTCGAGCCGACCATGCGGGTCCTGTCGGGGATAGGCGCCGAGGTGCGGCTGGCGGACTCGAAGACACCAGAAGCGATCCTCGACGTTGCCCGGCAGGCCGACGGGGTGATCGTGTGTTACGCAGAGGTCGACGCCGGGATCATCGAAGGGCTCGAGCGGTGCAGGGTCATCGCCAGGACCGGTATCGGGTACGACAACGTCGACATCGCGGCCGCCGCCGCCAAGGGGATCGTCGTCACGAACGTGCCTGAGTACTGCGAGGACGAGGTCTCGGATCACGCCATGGCTCTTCTGCTGGCCCTCGCCCGCAAGGTCGCCTCGATGAACGCTCTGGTCCATCAGGGCACGTGGGACGCCGGACTCGCCAAGCCGCTGTATCGCCTGCGTGGGCGGGTCCTCGGTCTCGTCGGATTCGGGAAGATCCCTCGTCTCGTCGCAGCCAAGGCCCAGGCCTTCGGCATCGAGGTGCGCGCCTACGACCCCTTCGTCCCGGCAGAGGCGTTCGCCGCGCTCGGCGTGGCGCAGGTGACGTTCGACGAGCTGCTCGCGACGTCCGACTACCTGTCCGTACATGCTCCACTCACGGAAGAGACGCGCAACATGGTCGACGCGGCCGCTCTGGCGAAGCTGAAGGACGGCGCCATCCTCGTGAACACGGCTCGGGGGCCACTCGTCGACGTCGAAGCCGTCGCCGACGCCCTCGACTCCGGCCGGCTGGCAGCCGTCGGGCTGGACGTGCTGCCGGACGAGCCCCCTTCGAGCTCCCTTCGTCTCCTCGGCAGGCCGAATGCGCTGCTCACGCCGCACATCGCCTTCTACTCCGAGGAGTCGATGGTCGACCTGCAGGCGAAGGCTGCGGAGCAGGTGGCGCTCGTCCTCAGCGGCGGTCAGCCGCAGTACCCGGTCAACCTCGGCATGATGTGAGTCACGGGGCGCCGAACCCTCCGCCGCCCGGGGTGAGGACCCGGAGCACGTCGCCCGGCTCGACCTCGAACGTCGTCTTGCCCGGGAGGCGCTCGGGCTCGCCCCCTGCCCGGAGGATCCAGTCCTCACCGCACGCTCCTGGACCCCCGCCCTCCAGTCCCCAGGGTGGAACTCGGCGCCGTTCCCCCATGAGCGACACGGTCGCCGACTCGAGGAACCGGATCTCGCGATGGATTCCGTCTCCACCAGGGAAGCGCCCGGTCCCGCCGCTGCCGCGCCGCAGCCCGTAGCGGAGCACCTGGAACGGATAGTGGGTCTCCAGCGACTCGACCGGAGTGTTCTTGGTGTTCGTCATCCCGGTGTGGATGCCGGACTGCCCGCTCCTGGTGGGGCGTCCTCCCTGGCCGCCTGCGATGGTCTCGTAGTAGGCGAAGCGATCGTTGCCGATGAGGACGTTGTTCATCGTCCCCTGGCCGGCGGCGGGGACCCTGTCCGGAGCCGCCTGGGCAAGCGCACCGAGCACGACATCGGCGATGCGCTGGCTCGTCTCGACGTTCCCGGCCGCCACCGCCGCCGGGGGCTCGGCATTGACGATGCTGCCGGCAGGGGCGTCGAGCGCGACCGCCCGGTAGCAGCCGCCATTCGTCGGGATGCTCGGGTCCGTCGCCACGCGCACCGCGAAGTAGAGGCACGACAGCGTGACGGCCTCGACGGCATTGATGTTCCCGGCGACCTGCGGAGCCGAGCCGGAGAAGTCGGCGTGGAGGCTGCCCCCGTCGACGGTGATCGCCACCGAGATCGGGATGTCGTCATCGCGCCACTCCATGACGTCCGTGAAGCGGTACGTCCCGTCGGGAAGGGCGCGCAGCGCAGCATCCATGCGGCGCTCTCCATAGTCGAGCAAGGCGTCGCTCAGGGAGGAGAACACGTCGAGCCCCGCCCGCTCGGCCAACTCGATGATCCTGCGGGCCCCTGCCTCGTTGGCGCCCAACTGCCCCGCCAGGTCACCGTGGCGCTCCCGCGGGGTCCTCGTTGCGGCGATGAACGGTTCGTAGAAGCCGGGATCCCACCGACCGTTGCCGACCGCTCGCGTCGGGGCGACCCGGTGGCCCTCCTGATCCACGGTCGTGGCGTCGGCGGGCATCGATCCCGGCGCCTCGCCTCCGACGTCGGCGTGGTGGGCCCGGTTCGCCACCCAGGCGACCAGCCGTCCGGCGGCGTGAACCGGGCGCACCAGCGTCAGGTCGTTCAGGTGGGTGCCCCCGGCGTATGGGTCGTTCACGGCGTACTGGGCCCCCGGCTCCACGTCGCTGCCGAACGTGTCGATCACCGCCGCCACGGATGCGGGCATCGAGCCGAGGTGGACCGGGATGTGTTCCGCCTGGGCGAGCATCTCTCCGGACGGGGTGAAGAGCGCCGCCGAGCAGTCGGCGCGCTCCTTGATGTTCGGCGAGTACGAGGTGCGGCGGAGCACGACGCCCATCTCCTCGGCGACCGCTTCGAGCCGGTTGCGGGTCACCTCGAGGGCGATCGGGTCGATCACCACTCGATCTCCAGTGCGCCCGTGTCGTGGATCGTCGCCTGCTCGCCCTTCCCCACCCACGTCGTCGCCTCGGCCTCGGCGACGACGGCGGGCCCCGCCACGACGGCTCCCGGCATGAGCCCCTCCCTGCGCCACACCGTGACCTCCACCACCTCGCCCTCGACCGGGACCTGCCTGACTCCGATCCGTGCGGCACCAGCCGGGCGGTGCTCGGGGAGGTCTTCCCAACGCAGCACCGGCCGCCCGACGGCCTCCGCCCGGACGGCGACGACCTCGATCGGGTCCGTCTCCATGGCGAAGCCGTTTCGATCCAGGTGAGCCTCGTGGAAACGAGCGGTGAGGTGCCCCCATCCGGCCCCCGGCTCGAGGGGGAGCGTGAGCTCGTGGGACTGCCCCATGTAGCGGGCGTCGACGAGGCGCGACACCGCAGCCTCGTCTGGGCGCCCGAGCCGTCCAAGCGCGGCGGCCTCCAGCTCGTCGCCCAGGCGATCGATGGCCGTCGCTCCGACCTCCGTGAGCAGCGTTCCCCGGGCGACGTCGACACGCGGCGGGCTGAGCAGCAGCCCGACAGCCGAGAACACGCCTGCGTACGGGGCGACGACGGCGCTCGCCATGCCGAGGGAGCGTGCCAGCGAGGAGGCGTGCAGCCCTCCGGCACCTCCGAAAGCGACCAGCGTCGCCCCCCGCGGATCCGCCCCTTCCTCCACGGACACGCGCCTGATGGCACCCGCCATCACCTCCTCGACGATGGTGACGATCCCGGCGGCGACGGCGTCGACGTCGAGACCGAGCGCCTCTCCGACGGTCGCCAGCGCCGCAATGGCGGCGTCGTGATCGAGGGCGAGCCCGCCGGCCAGGGTGCCGCCGATGCGTCCGAGACAGAGATCGGCGTCGGTGACGGCCGGCTCGATCCCACCACGCCCGTAGCACGCCGGGCCCGGCCGGGCCCCGGCGGAGCGGGGTCCGACGCGGAGTGAGCCGCCTTCGTCGATCCACCCGACGCTCCCACCTCCCGCCCCGACGGTGTGGATGGCGACGGCAGGCATCCGGCATGGGAAGTCGGCGACCGTGCGCTCGTAGGTGACCTCCGGCCGCCCTCCCTCGATGCGGCAGACGTCCGTCGACGTGCCGCCCATGTCGAACGAGATCACTGTGTGGCGTCCCATGGCGGTACCGAGGGCTGCCGCCGCAACAACGCCGCCGGCCGGGCCCGACAGCAGGATCGAGGCCGGGAGCGCCCGGGCCTCGTCGATCGAGATGAGCCCCCCGGAGCTGCGCATCACCGCGATGTCCTCCGGCAGACCGGCTGCGCCGGCACGCTTCGCCAGGTGGCCCAGGTAGCGGGACGTCTCGGGAGCGAGGAAGGCGTTGACGACCGTGGTCGCCGTCCTCTCGTACTCCCGGAACTCGGGGACGACCGAGCTCGACAGGCTGACGAGTGCGTTCGGGCGCAGCTTGGCGACCTCGTCGGCTACTGCCCGCTCGATCGACTCCATCTCGAAGCCGTACAGCAGACTCACCGCGACCGCCTCGGCGTCACCGATGCGGTCGGCGAAGTCGGCGCCGATCGTTCCGTCGCGTCCGACCCCCACCCGCCGTTCCGCCGGTACGAGCGGGTCGGGACGGTCGGCGAACGGGTCGTACAACGACGGCCGATCCTGCCTGCCGATCTCGATGACGTCCTCGAAGCCCTCGGTCGTCACCAGGGCCGTCTTGGCGCCTCTCCGCTCGAGGAGGGCGTTCGTCGCGACGGTCGTCCCATGGATCAAGCGGTCCGGCGTCGCCGCCAGCGCAGTGGCACCTTCTATCACCGCCCGGCTCTGGTCGTCCGGGGTCGACGAGACCTTGCCCGCCTCGAGGACGGTGCCGTCCCACGAGACGAAGTCCGTGAACGTGCCGCCAACGTCGACCCCGAGCACCCGCGGCGCGGTCACGGGGTCGAGCTACGATCGCCGGTGCCCGCCATCGGAGGACGACCATGCCTGTCACCGTCGAGAACACGCCGAACCCGAACGCCCTGAAGTTCACGGTCGGGGCCGATGTCGGTGGCCCGAGGACCTTCGTCGCAGGCAGGGAAACCGACGACCCGGTCGCCGCGGCGCTCGTGGGAATCGACGGTGTGACGAGCGTCTTCATGAGCGCCGACTTCGTGACGCTCTCGAAGCGTCCCGAAGCGTCGTGGGACGAGATCGCGCCGGCGGCCGCCGACGTGCTCGAGCGGCATTACGGCTGAGCGCCGGCACGCAGGGGTTTCGTGATGCACGGGAGTCGAGGCTAGGGCGGCGCAGAAGAGGTTCGTGCAGACGCGTGGGGGTCCGTCCACCGGTGGGGTGCGCCCGGAAGTCTCGCGGGGGCTCCTCAGCCGACGTCGACGCGCAGCGGCCACCGGATGTCTCCCGGCCCGGCGACCGTCACGATCACGCGCCAACCGTCGCTCGTTCGGCTCGCCGCCACCAGCTCGGGGTCCCCGCCGTACTCGGATGCTCGTGTGAGGGCGGCGTCGATTGTCGCCTGGTCGGCAGTCTCGGGATCGGGCAGTCGAGTGGCACCCAGCGCCGGCAGCGCCGTCGGCGCAGGAAGATCAGTGATGGTCATGCCGGTCGCCGTGGCGCTGAGCCGGACGATGACGGCCTGGCTCGGCGACCGGTTGAACGAGCCGTCGAGTGCCGAACTGAGCGTCCTGTACTGAACGACGATGTCGTACCGGCCCGGCTCGGCCGACTCGACGGCGACTGCTCTGGCCCACTCGACGTAGCTGGTCGACGTTGACCTGCCGTGCGGTAGCAGGGCGAGCACCTCGTCTGAGAGGTACCCGTGCAAGGCGTCCGTCGTCGCGCCGTTGCCATCCACGGTGAAGAAGTCGGTGACGAAGGTCTCGGCGCTGGCGACCGCCAGCCGGATCTCCTCGTCCGGGAGCACTGCCATGAGATCGGCTTCCGAGTAGAGCGCCGGCTCCGGGGGGGTCGTGCCGGGGAGGGTCGTCGCCACGGGAGCGGAGGTGGCGACGACGACGGGGGCGGCGGCCGGTGGCTGGGGCTCGCCGGCGGAGTCTGCGCCGATGACACGTGCGCCCAGCATCCCCACGGCGAGGGCGGCCACCGCAACGGCGCCGAGGACATACAGGCGGGCCCGGTCGGGGGTGGCGGCTTCGGCCAGCCGGGCCCACGGGATGTGCTCGAGCTCTTCACGGTCGACGGGTTCCATGGCACGGAACGTATGTGACGGCGGCGACCTTCGCAATAGGGCCGGCCTCACCCGCCGATGTAGCTCATCTCTACGGATGGTTCTCGTCGCTCTGCGTTGATGCTGGAAACGCCCTCCGACCTGGGGACCTGTGAATCAAACTCTTGTGATTGCTACCCGGGTCGATTCGCCCGAGGGTGTGGGCCCGAAGCTCCAGTGGTGCGTCGTCCTGGTGACCTCGGCTCTCGACCGCCGGGTGGCCGACGCTGCAAACCGGGGACGGCCACACAAACGCGGTCTCCCGCTCGGCGGGGGACCGGCGAGCGGTCGCCCTGCGACCCGAGCCGAGGGGGCAC
>DASWKR010000041.1 GCA_036396535.1 Acidimicrobiia bacterium
TTCATCGACACCAGCATGCCGCTCGACGGCAACGCCGACACCAGCGAGTTGCGGGTGGCGAGATCCACAGACGGCGGAACCACCTGGACGAACGAGCAGGTGGTCGCCCCGCAGGGCCGGGCGCCGTTCGGATGCAGCATCAGCGTCAACTCCGACGCCTCGGTCTCCGTCGTGTGGGCCGACCGCAACGACAACGACATCGACCACCGGCGCTCGACCGATGCCGGCGTGAACTGGGGTGGGACCGTCCAGGTCAACAGCGCCGCCCTGCGTCAGCCCGGCACCGACAACACGGTCGCCTGCGGCGCCACCAACCGGCCGACCTTGCTCGGGAGCATCCGCATGCTGCACCAGGCCTGGATGGCGATCGACACCACCGGGGGCCCCAACGACGGCAACATGTACGTGGTGTGGGCGAGCGACCCGGCGATGGCGGGCAACGACCACAGCGACGTGTTCTTCAGCGCCTCGACCAACAACGGCGCCAACTGGAGCGCTCAGGTTCAGCTCGGCGCCGGTGGCGGCCAGACCGACCAGTTCGAGCCGCACGTGGCCGTGGCCGACAACGGCGACGTCGGCGTCGTGTGGTACGACCGGCGCAACGACGCCACGAACAACATGAACATCGACGTCTACACCGCATTCTCCAGCGACGGAGGTGGCACGTTCGGCGGCCTCGTGCGGGTGACCGACCAGAGCTTCGGCGTCCCGCAGCTCAACCCGAACTTCAACCCGGGTGCGGCCCAGTGCTACATGGGGGAGTACATCGCCGTCGCCGGACAAGGCGGCGGCTTCTACTACCTGTGGGGCGACAACCGGAACACCGTCACCAACACTGCTTGGCCGGCCGGCAGGCCCGACCCAGACGTCTTCTTCGACTTCATCCCGGGACCGACGAACACCGCCCCCACGGCGAGCGTCGATCCGGCGTCAGGCGATGAGGGCGAGGCGATTGCGCTGAACGGGTCGGCGTCCGACGCCGACGGCGACTTCCTCCTGTACTCGTGGTCGTTCGCCCCCCTCGCCGGCGTGGACGCCGGGGCGACGTGCACCTTCGCCGACGCCACCACCCTCACGCCGACGGTCACGTGCTCCGACGACGGCTCCTACACGGTCACGCTGACGGTGACGGGTGACACCGCCGGCGTCGTCACGGCTTCGAACACGCTCACCGTGTTGAACGTGGCGCCCACGGTGACGGCGACGTCATCCGACGTGACCATCGACGAGGGCGACTCGTACACGATGACCGCCGGGTTCTCCGACCCCGGGTGGAACGACACCTACACCGGCTCCATCGACTGGGACTTCCCGGCCGAGGCGCCCGAGGTGATCGGCCCGGTGGTGACCACACCGGGTCCGCCGGCGGATCTCGGCACGATCACCGGCACACGGCAGTACGGCGACAACGGCGTCTTCACGGTGGTCGCTCAGGTCACCGACGACGACGGCGGCACCGACTCCGACTCGAGGACGGTCACGGTCAACAACGTTGCGCCGACCGCCGAGATCGACGAGAGCGGCGCCATCCTCATCAACGGGGTGCCGACATTCCTCACGAACGCAGGCGACCCGATCGACTTCTCGGGCAATTCGGTCGACCCCGGCAGCGACGACCTGACCCTGCGCTGGGACTGGGACGATGGCCCGCCCGCCCCGGACGTCGTGGACGTCAGGCTGGTGAACCCGCCGGGCGCCGATCCGACACCGAGCCCCTCCGTGCAGCCACGGGACGAGACCAGCGACGAGACCCACGCGTTCGACGATGCGTGCCGCTACGACATCGTCTTCGACTCCACCGACGACGACGGAGGGATGGCGTCCGACACGGCCGTTGTGATCATCGTCGGCAACGATGATCGGATTCGGTCGGCCGGGTACTGGACCCACCAGTACCGGGGCAACGGCGACATCGACTTCAGCGACTTCGAGTTGGAGTGTTTCCTGGAGATCGTGAACTTCGTCAGCCAGGTGTTCAGCGAGGAGAGAACCTTGGCGACCATCGACGACGCCGTCGACGTGCTGCGCGTCAACGGGAGCTCCGACATGTCGGAGCTGCTCGACCGGCAATTGCTGGCCGCGCTGCTCAACTTCGCCAACGGCTCCGTCGGATGGGATGAGCTGATCGACACCGACGGTGATGGCGTCGACGACACGACGTTCTCGGATGTGATTGCGGCGGCGGAGAGCGTACGCGCCGATCCGACAGCGACGCGGGCACAGCTCGAGGCGCAGAAGGATCTGCTGGAGCGCATCAACCTCGGCCTCGGCTAGTCAGGGACCATTGGGTAGGGGGTTCCGGTCGTCGGACCCCCTACCTCGGTCGGCTGGAGCGGCGCCGCCATCGAGTGCAGGCCGATTCGCGTCGTTCCGCCAAAGCGGAGATGCGCTCGGCTCAGCCGCACTGCTGGGTAACGTCGCTCTGGTGATGGCTCCATGAAGGGCGACTTCTCTCGCTTCCCCTATCGACGCTCCGCGCACTACGAGTCCGTGTTGCTGCAGCAGGGCCGGGTGAGCGTCGATGCCGACTGGAACGAGCAGGCCGTCGCATCGTCCTCCATGATGCGCCAGCTGATCGTCGACCTGATCGGCTGGCACGGCGCTCCGACCTCCCGATCGGGTGGCTTCGAGGTGTCGGCGTCGGACGGCACCATCACCGTCGGGGGAGGCACGTATTACGTGGACGGAATCCGTTGTTCCACGGCCACGCCGGTCGAGATCGAACTTCCCAACGACGACCGCTACCTGGCGTACCTCGAGGTCTGGGAGCATCAGGCCGGCGTCGTCGAGGACCCGTCGCTCCTCGACCCTGCGCTCGGCGGGGGCGACACCTCCGTGCGCGTCGAGGTGGCACATCGCGTCCACGTCGTACCCGTCGAGTCGAACGAAATGGAACCGAAGGCAGCGCGCACGAGGAGGGAGTTCCGGCGCACGCTCCGGCGGTTGGGAGTGATTCGAGCTCGGTCGGAGATGCCTGCGCTCGAGGTCGGCTCGGGTGACGGACCCGGCGTCGACCCTCAGGGCGGATACGCGGGTTCGGAGAACCACCTCTACCGCATCGAGGTGCACCAAGGGTCCGACGACGGTGGAGCAACGTTCAAGTGGTCTCGATCCAACGGCAGCGAGGCCTGGCGGATCACCGAAGTGAGCGGCGTCACGGTCTCGCTCTCCGTGGGGCGAACCACTCCTGCATCGGGTGACTGGGTCGAGGTGGAAGGCCGTGATGGTGACAGCTCGGCCCACTTCTCCCGGGTCGAGCAGGTCGCAGCCGCCGGAGCCGCCCTCGAGGTCACGCTCTCGGATCCGCCCTCGGAGCGGGTTGCGGCTGATGCCGTGGTGTTGCGAAGTTGGGACGGACCGCTGCAACAAGCAGCGAGTGACGTGTGGATCGACATCGAGCACGGCCTCCGCATCCGGTTCAACGATGGCTCGCTGCGCTCGGGCGATTACTGGGTCATCGCCGCCAGGGCCGGGTCGGGGATCATCGACTGGCCACATGGCTGCGCCGTGCCCCCTCTCGGTGTCGAGCGTCATCACGCCCCTCTGGCGGTCATCGAGCCGGGGGGAAGGGTTCGCGACTTGCGCCGTCGCTTCGCGCCCCTCAGCTCGGCGTGAGCACCGCAGTCGATCACGGCCGGTATCGCGGAAAGTGAGACGGCACCCCCGGGCGGACCTGTTCGTCCGCCCCAGGGTGCATGGTGCGTCTACATCTCGATCGCTTCGGCCACCTCGACCGATCCGCCCGACGAGAAGATCGGGCAGCCGGACGTCAGCGCCACGGCTGCATCGAGCGAATCGGCGGTGACGAGGCTGTAGCCGGTCGCCGGGTTGGCGCCTCCGCCCGGCGACGCCGAGCCGTCGCTGGCGATCGTGGTCGAGGGACCGAACGGGTTGCCTCCATCGGTCAGCGCCGACCCGAGGCCCTCCATCCATGTTCCCCATGCGGCCATGAGGGCGGCGCCTTCCTCTTCGGTCTCCGCCATTCCGCCGCCGTGGTAGATGAATGCGTACTTCGCCATCGCGGGACTCCTCCTGTGAGTGGTTCGCCTTCGAGGTGACGACGATCGGCCGGCAGCGAATTCGACCGACTCCACCCAAGTTTTCTGAGCGACCGGTGACTCGCCCGTCACCGCGCCGAGTTGCGCAGGGCGGCGCTCGATCGACAGCTGCCTCCGAGAGGAGCTCATTGGCCTTCGGACGGATCGCCCGTGTAGGTTCAGACGAGGAGGATGGGGGAGCGTCCCGAGTGACCGGAACAGTCGAAGGCCCCGATATCAACCAGATCGTCGACTCGGCGCGCCGACTCGGCGTCGAGATCGACCGGGACGAGGCGATCCAGTGGCTGGCCGCGGTCGAATCGGCTCGCATCGAAGCGGACATCTCCCTCGACGCCCGGGCCGGCGTCTACGGGCACCGCGTCACGATGCTCGACTTCAGCGACGAGGACCTCACCTACTTCCGGCGCATCGGCGCCATCGTCGGCTTCGACGACGGCCCGGACATCGAGACGGCGCTGGCGTTGTCCGGCTCGGCCGCCCAATCGAAGATCCAGACATACCCCGGTGACTGCGACTACTTCGAGCGGATCAACATCCGCGCCCCGACGCGCCAAGCGGCGAGCATCCGATTCTCGAGGCTCCTTCGTGACAAGGCGATGGCGACCATGGGCGACACCGGCTACAGGTTGGTCGAGGTGAAGTACGGGACCTATCCGTTCGACTGCCGACGCGGAGGTCTGCTCCACGCTGCCGCCTCGACGATCGCGTGGCAGCCCGGGGACATCCGGCGCGGAGCTTTCGACGTGGAGCGCGGCGACGGCGAAACCGTCGCGATCTCCTGGGACGAGTGCGCCATGGACGCCGGCTGGTGCAAGCTCGACTGGATCGTCGCCGACCCGGTTCGCGGCCAGGTGGCGAATGCGAGCAACATGCTCGACGTGACCTGGGAGGCAGCCGACGGCTCGATCACGGCGCTCGATGGGTTCATCGATCACTACTTCCAGGAGGTCTACCTGGAGCCGGAGTCTGTCCCGCTCTTCTCGAAGCTCGTTCAGCAACTCTCCCCGGACGCCCTCGACGACTACGTCGAGGCTCTCGAGGGCGAGGTTCACAAGTACATCACCGCCGAACCGAAGAACTACGGCAAAGCGGCCAAGCGCATGTACAACGTCTTCCGCTACAACGGGTCGTACGTCGAGGCGGCGTACATCCGCGAGCTCTTCGACGAACCGACCGCGGCGCTGTACCAGATCCATGCGGTCGTGCGAGCCCTCGACGAGGCTTCCGAGCAGGGATCGGCGATCTCGTCGGAGACGGTGATCGGCAGTCTCGACGAGGCGGTCGTGGTCGCGGTGGAGCTCCTCGACGGCGAGGAGGAGACGGAGATCGTGCGAAGCCTGATCGACCTCAGGCAGAGCATCACATCGGGGGCGATCGCCGAGAGGTCGGACAGCGTCGCGGCCGCTCGTCAGCGACTCCTCAACGTCGTGAACAGCTTCTTCTACGAGAAGCTCACCGCCGTTCCCTCGATAAGGGCCTACATGGAGCACCTCGGCTGATAGGGATCGGCCGTCGCGGACCCGCGGCAGGCCCCCGGGCGCAGCCTCGGTCCCGTGGCCGGTTGACGGCACGTCAGGATGTCGATACGAGCTCCAGCTCAGTTGTACGGCGGTCGGAGCCCGTGAGTAACGTGATCGTCGCCGCTGTCGACGGGGGAGGGACGAGGTTGGACAAGCTCCCCGCCCTGATTGCGCAGGTGCTCGCCCCCGTCGATCCTCTCCGGCGCCCCGACCCCTTCGGGCTGGAGGATGCCCTCGAGGAGGTTTTCACCGACTTGGCAACGGATGGTCCAGCCGAGCTCGTACAGGTGCGAATCCAGGCTGCGGAAGAAATCCTCGAACGGTGCATGACCTGCGACGTGATGTACACCTACAACGTGATCACGCTGGGGGATCACGCCCTCTCCGAGCTGGAGCAGCTCGGAGAGCCGGTGTTGGCGCACCGGACACACTGTCTCCTGGCCCGCGCCTACTGCTTTCATCAAGTGGGCGCCAAGGAGCAGAACCTTGCTCTAGCCCGAGTCCACGTGCAATCGGCCGAGGGTTTGCCAGGCTCCGCAGCGACGCCGACTGCGGTGGCAGAGGCTTGGATCGACGTTGCTCGGGCCACCGAGCTCGTCGGCGGTCACGGGTCCGACTCTGATGCAGGCGCGCTGTACCAGAAAGCTCGCAACGAGTTGGAGCCGGGTGGGCCCGTAGGTCTCCTCGAGGTCGCCAACCGGGGAACGGCCGACGAAGCCGCCGGGAGGAGCATCGACGCCGACGGTGATGCGGAGTCTCTAGAGGATGAGCTTGCCGGCCTGGCGGGCACCCTCCTTCCCCGGCGGATGGTGCCGTATGCCGACGAGCTCGGGGCTTTCTACCTCCGACGCGCTTACGTGGGCGACGGAGCGAGTGCACGAAGATGGCTGCAAACGGCGGAGAGGTCCTTGTATTACCACGCCGGGCTGGTTCGGACGCGGGCACGGAACCAGCTCAACATGGGTCGGTACTTCACCCTCGTGAGTGTCGCCGAAGAAGAGGACCTGCGCTACGTGCGGAACAAGGCCCTCATGCACCTCCAGACGGCCGCGGACGTCGCCGACGGCCGTGGAGACCGCGACCTCCTCGGCGAGTGCCTCGTGGCCGGGGCGCAACTCTGGACGGACCTCGGCGATCTGGAGCTCGCCGAGTCGTTCCTGGTGCAAGGCCTCGAACTTCCCGGCCTGGCGACTGAGATCGAGAGCAGTCTGTGGGAGGCGTACGCCCGGCTCACCGCGCAAACCGATCCGGCCACCGCACACGCGTACGCCGCCCGGGCGGTGGAGGTGCTCACGCGGGATGACGAAGCGCCAGGAGGCGAGCCGGCGCGGCTACGAGCGCTGAAGACTCAGGCCGAGCTCGCCTACTACTGGGAGATGACGACAGGTCCGCGGGCGGTCTCACGGCACGGTCCGTCCCGGGAGGCGATCGAGCTCATGCTCGAAGCCGCGTCCGGCCACGAGCGAAGGAACGAGCTACTGGATGCCTACCAGGCGCATCGGCGCATCGCACTGTGGTTCATGGGCGCCCGTGCCTACGAGGAGGCTCTGGGTCACTATCGAGACTGCCGTCGTGTGGCGGACGTTCTCATCACCGAAGCAGGCCGGCTCGAGGCAGAGATGATAAGGGTCGCACGAAACTCCCTGACTGAAGAAGGGAGGGCCGAGTTGATCTCCGACCCACCTCCAGCGCTTCGCCGGGTCAACGCCATCCTCCAGGTGGCCACGGCGACGGCCCCCATCGATTGCCAGAGCGCCGCCTATTGCGCGGCCCACTTGGGCATGCTGGAAGAGGCAATCGACTGGGTACTGCAGAGTCGCCTGCGGGACGTCCTCGGCAAGAGGCAATCCCGGCGCGCCGGTGTCGATGAGCTCGCGGAGGTCGTGGCGAGCGGCGACGTGGTGGCCGCTGTCCCGATCGTGAGCGATGCAGGCGCCATCGTCGTGCTGTGCTCAGGCGCCGGGGACCTCGAATCGTTGGACCTTCCCCACCTCCGATATGCGGACCTGCAGACCGCGCCGCGCGACGTCGATGATTACCTCGCGGCTCGAGGGTTCGACCTCTCCACGCAATCGGTGGCGTGGATGAACGTGGTACCAGACCCCATGGATCGCGGCGAGGAGCCTGCCGAGCCCTGGTGGCCAGACATGGAATCTGCCGCGTTGCGGATCGGCAGGCACTTCGTCGGTCCTCTCCGTGAGTACATTGCGGAGCGCGTCGCAGCCGACGTGAGAGTCGTGATGCTGGCACCTGCGATGCTGGCGCTCATGCCCCTCAAGGCTGCCGGCGACATGGCCACTGGACGAGATGAGCAGCTACGTCACCCGCTCTCGATCCAGTTGGCGTTCACCCCGACGCTCCCGACCTCCCGTCAGAGCACGGCAAATGGGGGATCGAAGCCGTCCGCGCTCGTGGTCACCGGCACGCGTGACCTGGCGTTCGCCGAGCTCGAGGCGCGAACCGTGGCCGCGCTCTTCGGCAACCATGCCGACCTCCTCCCGTCCGGTTCGGCGAGCCGTGACCTCGTACTCGAGAGGATGCCAACGGTCGACTGCCTGCACTTCGCCTGCCACGGACACTTCGAGCCCGACCGATGGAACCAGTCACGGCTGGTCCTCAGTTCCGACGAGTCGATCGAGATGCGCGACGTCGTCGATCTGGATCTCACCGGAGTCCGCCTTGTCACCCTCTCGGCTTGCGACACAGGTTTGGCACTGACCCGGACGATGCAAGAGGAGTTCCTCGGTCTGCCACGCGCCTTCGCCATGGCGGGAGCGGCCGCCATCTTGTGCACCCTGTGGGAGGTGAACGACCTCTCAACGGCTCTCGTTCTCGAGGCCTTCTACGGGTCGTACCTCGCAGGTGAGCATCCGGCTCGAGCCCTGCGAGAAGCGCAGGAGCGGATACGCGATCTGTCGGCGAAGATGCTGGTCGATCGTGCGCGCAACGAGATGGCCAAGGAAGGTAACCAGCGGAAGTGGCGACCGATGGAGTGCTCGGTCATCATCGGTCGCTACGGTGATCTGCCCGACGAGTACCGTCCCTTCGAGTCGCCCTACCACTGGGGCAGCTTCGTGCTGTGGAGCACCTCATGAAGGCGACGAGCTCGGCCCACGCCTCGAGGGACGATCGTGAGCCAATATGACGCTCTGCACGAGGCGATCGCCCGCATATGGGACGAACTACCGGAGCTGTTCGGCGCTTTGTGGGAGGCGACAGATCTCGCCATGCTGCCGCTGCTGCGCAGCCTCGACGGCGACGAGCACGACGAAGCCGAGGACGAGATCTACGAGCTGTTTCGTCCCGTTCCACAGGCGCTTGAGAGACTGAATCGCGTCCTGTCGGAGTTGATCGCGCACCCGGTGCGAGGTGACGCGACCGCCGCTGGTGAGATCCCACGCCGACGTCAGCACGAGCGCTACGTCTCGATGCCGGTCCTCTACGCCACCGATCGAGCGCCGGACACCAGCCGTGATGGCAGTACGCATTACACGGGCACACGCGGAGATCGCCTGCGGACCGGCCTGGCGATCGTGACCATCCCCGACGACCACCGCATGGGAAAGCTCGAGCGCCCGCGGATCTGGAGGTGCGAGTTCCGAGAGAACCCGGCGCGTCACGTCATCGTGCTCGAGGTCAACGAGCTGGCGAGCGACCGGTTCGTTGAAACTGCGCGTGCCATGGTGGAGACAGCGGGCACTCCGGAGTCCCTGATCTTCATCCACGGGTTCAGAGTCGACTTCCTCACGGCGCTGCGGCGCACTGCGCAGGTCGCCTACGACCTGGCGTTTGCCGGTGTCCCCATGTTGTACAGCTGGCCGTCTCCCGCAAAGGTGCTTCGGTATGTCACCGACGAAGCCACCATTCGGTGGACGGAAGCTCATTTCCGGGAGTTCGTCGAGCTGACGGCGACTCAGCTAGAGCTCGAAGTCGTGCACATCGTCGCCCACAGCATGGGCAACCGAGTCCTTGCCGAGACGTTGGGATCCACGCCGGGGTTGGGGGCAGCGCAAGCAGGTGCTCGCCTCGATCAGATCGTCTTCGCGGCACCCGACATCGACTCCGACACGTTCCGGCAGCTCGCCACGCAGTTCACCGGCCGTGCCGGTCGCGTCACGCTGTACTCCTCTTCGAAGGATGTGGCGCTCGAGACTTCCCACAAGGTCCACGGCTACCCCCGCGCCGGGGACTCCGGCGAGGGCCTCGTGGTGGTGGCGGGAGTCGATACGATCGATGTGACCGCGGTCGACACTTCACTGATGGGCCACTCGTACTACGGCGACAATCGCTCCGTGCTGAGCGACCTCTTCGCTGTCATCCACGGCGGGCGCAGTCCCAGCGAGCGGTTCGGCCTGATTCAACGAAGCATCGCACCAGGCGACTACTGGGAGTTTCGTCCGTGAGCTGAGCCATTGCCCAGCTGTTGTCGGCTGCGGTCCAGGCGGTCGTGGAGGTGCTCACCATGTTGGCGTGAGGGCGGTCACCACCTCGATTGCCATGTCAGACTGACTTCGCTCGCGGCAACTCGAAGGGATCTGATGCCGGTTACGCCATCTCGCGTCGACCCTGCCATCGTCAGGAGGCTGCGCGCCGCCGGGTGCGTCTTCGCCGAGGACGAGGCGCGGCTCCTCGTGGCCGAGGCGGGGTCGCCTGCCCATCTCGAGGCCATGGTGGAGCAGCGTGTCGCCGGTCTGCCTCTGGAGCACGTCCTCGGGTGGGCCCAGTTCTGTGGGCTGCGGATCGCGGTCGACCCGGGAGTCTTCGTGCCGCGTCTGCGGACCGAGTTCCTCGTGAACCAAGCCGCTGCCCTGGCGGGCGACTCGTGGCCGATCGTCGTCGTCGACCTGTGTTGCGGCTCGGGCGCAGTGGGGGCCGCCCTCGTCGACGCTCTCGGTGACGTCGAGTTGCATGCTGTCGACGTCGACCCGGCCGCGGTGGTGTGCGCTCGTCGCAACGTCTCGACCGCCGGTGGCCGTGTCTACGAAGGCGACCTCTACGAGCCGCTTCCCCCCGCCCTGCGAGGCGGCGTCGACATGGTCGTCGCCAATGCCCCGTACGTGCCGACCGGGGCGTTGGGCCTGCTACCCCGGGAAGCTCGGGTCTACGAGCCGCCGGTGGCGCTCGACGGCGGCGACGACGGGCTCGACGTCGTGCGGCGGGTGGCCGCCTCAGCGACCGCCTGGCTGGCGCCGGGAGGCCACCTCCTGGTCGAGACCAGCGAAGACCAGGCATCCCCGGCCGTCGAGATCTTCACCCGCAACGGGCTCGAGGGGCGGTCGGCGAGCTCCGGCGACCTGGGCGCCACCGTCGTCATCGGGACGAGACCCGCCCTCCCGAGCCGGCCGGGGGAGCGGACTCACCGTGCCTGACGTTCGCGCGGTCGTGCTCGCTCGGCTGGGCGGCTCCGTGTACGGTTGATGGCCTGGTGACGCCGGGTACGGGAGGAGGATCGCCGTGGGTGGACGACTGAGAGCGGTTGCGACGACCTGTCTGATGTTGAACTTCGTCGTGCAGCCCGTGCCGCCGCCGCTGGCGGCGCTGGTGCCGGCCCCCCCGGAGTACCGGTTCACGTGGGGCTTTCAGGGCAGCGAACCCGGGGCGTTCAACTCGCAATTCCATCTCGCAGTGGACAGCCAGGACCGGGTGATCGTCGCCGACGAGGGAAATGAGCGAATCCAGATCTTCACCCGGGGCGGCGTCCTTCTCGACGAGTTCGGGTCCGCCGGCACAGGTCCCGGGGAGTTCAGCTCCCCGTTCGGAGTGGCCGTCGACAGCGCCGATCGGATCATCGTGGCCGACACGTTCAACAACAGGATCCAGATCTTCGACGCCTCAGGCAACTTCCAGTCCGAATTCGGGTCGGGGGGATCGGGAGCCGGGCAGTTCGCCACCCCCTTCGGGGTGGTGGTCAACAGCAAGGGCCACATCGTGGTCGCCGACACCAACAACGACAGGATCCAGGTGTTCACGGCGGACGGCACCTTCATCCGCATGTTCGGGACCGAGGGCACGGGCGCCGGCGAGATGGACAACCCGATCGATGTAGCCGTCGACGACGACGACAGGGTGTACGCCGTCGAGGAGATTGGCGATCGGGTGTCCGTGTTCAAGGCGAACGGCGCCTTCGTTCGCAACTTCGGAAGTGAGGGCGCGGAGAATGGCCAGTTCTCCTCGCCCGACGGGATATTCGTGGACCATCAGCGGAGGGTGTACATCGCAGACAACAACACACGCATCCAGGTTCACAACCACAACGGCGATTATCTCTTCACCTTCGGGTCGGCTGGAATGGGAAACGGCCAGTTCACGACGCCCGGCGATGTGGTCCTTGATTCCACCGATCGGATCTTCGTGTCCGACCGCGGCGCCCACCGGGTTCAGGCGTGGCAGTACAAGAAGTGCCACGGCGAGCCGGCGACGATCGTGGGGTCCGCCGGCGACGACGTGATCGACGGCACCAGCGGAAAGGACGTCATCGTCGGCCTCGGGGGCGACGACGTGATCCGAGGCATGGGCGGCAACGACGTCATCTGCGGCGGCGCAGGTCTCGACCTCCTCATCGGCGGTGACGGCCACGACCTGCTCGACGGCGGCGGCGGCGACGACGAGCTGCGCGGTCGCTTGGGGAACGACACCCTGATCGGCGGGAAAGGCGTCGACCTCCTGCGCGGCGACGACGGTGACGACACCCTGGCGGGTGGCACGCGTGGCGACGAGCTGCGAGGCGGCGACGGGGCCGATACCCTCAGCGGTGGCAAGGGCGGCGACCTCCTCAAGGGCAACAGGGGACGCGATCTCCTCCAGGGCGGCCCGGGGGACGACGTCTGCGATGGAGGCAAGGCAACCGACACTGGCAAGGGCTGCGAGACCGAGATCGACATTCCCTGAGGCGCCGGCTGTGCTCGGCCGAGGATGGATCAGTCCGTCCAGCCCGGTCGAACCAAGCCGGTCTCGTAGGCGTACACGACCAGTTGCGCCCGGTCGCGGGCTCCGAGCTTGATCATCGCCCGGCTCACGTGGGTCTTGGCGGTGGCGCCGCTGATGTAGAGGCGCTCTGCGATCTCGCCGTTCGAAAGACCGGCGGCGACCAGCCCCATCACCTCACGCTCCCTGTCCGTGAGTCGCCCGAGGTCGGGCGCCAGGTCGGCCGGTTTCGACCTGGCGGCGTACTCCTCGATGAGCCGCCGGGTAGCTCGAGGCGCCAGGAGCGACTCGCCGGCGGCGACGGTGCGGACCGCTCGGATGAGGTCGGCGGGCTCGGTGTCCTTGACGAGGAAGCCGCTGGCACCCGACCGGAGCGCTTCGAAGACGTACTCGTCGAGATCGAACGTGGTGAGGATGACGATGCGAACCCGCTCGAGATCCGGGTCGGCGGTGATCGACCTCGTGGCGGCCAGCCCGTCGACGCCGGGCATGCGGATGTCCATGAGCACGACGTCCGGACGCTCGGCGCGCACCAGCGCGGCCGCTCCCTCGCCGTCGCCCGCCTCTCCGACCACCTCGATGTCGTCCTCGGCGGCGAGGAGCGAGCGGACGCCGCCGCGCACGAGCGCCTGATCGTCGACGAGGGCCACGCGGATCACGCCTGCGGTCCCAACGGAAGCTCGGCGCGGACGGCGAAGCCCCGCCCGGCACGGGGCCCGGCGACGAGGCCGCCGCCCACCGAGGCGGCCCGCTCCCGCATCCCGACGATCCCGCTGCCGCCACTCGGAAGGTCGCTCCCCGGGCTCCCGCCCGAACCCTCGTCGAGCACCTCGACTACGAGCACCTCGCCATCCGTGTAGATGCGCACCGTCGCATTCGGATCGTCCGAGTGGCGGGCGACGTTCGTGAGCGACTCCTGCACGATGCGGTAGGCGGCCAGGTCTGTAGCTCTGGGCAGCCGCCCCACGTCCACGCGCACGTCGAGGCGCACCTCGACCCCGGTGAGGGCGGCCTGGGCGATCAGCTCGTCGATGCGAGCCAAGGTTGGCGTCGGGCTGCGCGGCTCCTCCTCGTCCGTGTGGCGCAGCACTCCGAGGATCGAGCGCAACTCGAGAAGGGCGTCCTTGCTGGCGGCCTTGATCGCCGTCAGTGCGTCGCGGGCCTCGGCGGGCAGGTCGTCGGCGAGGTGGAGCGCCACCCCTGCCTGGATGTTGAT
>DASWKR010000042.1 GCA_036396535.1 Acidimicrobiia bacterium
GCCGCCACGGTCACCACCATGAGGTGGGCCGACCAGCGGTGCACGTTCCGGATGAACTGGCCGAAGCCCACCTCGCTCTGCAGGAACTGGATGTTGCCGTAGGCCGAGCCGGGGCTGGGCACGTAGAAGAACATCAGATAGATCCCCGACACCACCAGTGAGACGAAGAGAGTGAAGGAGGCCACGCCCAGGAACCAGGAGTAGCCGAACCCAACCTCCTCGCGCCGTACCTTCACCGGGTAGATGTGGAGGAAAAAGCTTGTCCAGTGCGCCGCGGCCCGGTCCCGCGCCGTCTCTCGGGTGGGCTGACGCACAATCGACCGTCCGACGACGCTCCGGCGTAGTTGTTCCCCGAGCTTCATGAGAGGCTCCCGATGCTGAGCGGCACCCTGTCGGGAACCCCGACCCCGTTCCACACACCCATCGACAGGGCATTGGTCGGGCACCTCTCGATGCACAGGCCACAACGGATGCAGGTGGATTCGTCGAGGAGCAGGGCGGTGCCCTCGGTGCCCCCCACCTCTGGGGCCGGTACCAGGGCTATCAGGTCGAGCGGGCAGACGTCGGAACACAACCCGCAGAGCACGCAGGCGTGGACGTCGAGCAGGATGTTGGCGAAGCAGCGGAGACAGCGCTGAGCCTCACATCGAGCCTGTTCCTCACTGAATCCGACCTCCACCTCGCGAAGACCGATACGCCGCTCGGTGCTGAGCGAAGGGACCGACACCCGATCTTGACGGTCATAGGGGTCTTGTAGACGGTGGAACTGGTCGAGCACCACCATCCGGCCGGGAGTGTCTTCTTCTCGTCCGCCCCCGAAGGCGCGGTGGATCGACGCCGCCGCTCGCCGCCCGTCGGCGATCGCCTCGATCAGGCTACGAGGGCCATGGACGACGTCACCTCCTGCCCACACACCCGGGATGGAGGTTGCCAGGGTCTCGGAGTCGACCTCGATGGTGCCCCGGCGACTCGCGGTGGGACCGTCCGGCTGAAGTGCGGACAGGTCCACTGCCTGACCGATGGCGAGGATGACGGTGTCGGTGGCCAAGACCTCCCGGTCTTCCTGGTCTAGCGTTGGGGCGAAGCGGCCTGTCTCATCGAAGACCGAGAGCACGCCGACCGTCTCGACCCCTATCGCCCTGTCGTCTTCGACCAGGATGCGAGCCGGTCCCCTTCGGTGGACGAACTTGATCCCTTCGAGAAGGGCTTCGTGGATCTCGAATTCGGCGGCCGGCATCTCATGGCGTGCCTCGAGGGACACCACGGTCACGTCGGTGGCCCCGGCTCTTACCGCACTTCGCGCCACGTCCACCGCCTCGGTGAAGCTGGCCTCTGGGAGGGGCTCAGGCTCGTCGAAGCCGGAGAACCGCTGCGCCTCCGAGTAGGCGGCGGCCCGCAGCGCCGTTCTGGCGGCGTCCAGGGCGACGTTGCCTCCACCGATCACCACGACACGATTCCCTACATCGACGTGGAACCCCTGGTTGAGGTTGATGAGGAATTCCAATGCCCGGAACACCCCATCGGCCTGGTGGCCGTCGATGTCGAGACCGCGTCCCAGCGAGGCGCCAAACGCCAGGAAGATCGCATCGTGGCGCTCCCTCAGATCGCCGAACGTGACGTCGGTTCCCAGGCGGATGTCCAGGCGCACCTCGACCCCCAGGCTGACGACTGCGTCGATCTCGGCCCGCAGCAGCCGCCGGTCGAGGCGATACTCAGGGATCCCCAGCACCATCATCCCGCCCAGTTCCCCGGTCGCCTCGTACACGGTTACGCGGTATCCGAGGAGACGGAGATCGTGAGCGGCCGCCAGGCCGGCGGGTCCGCCGCCGACAATCCCCACGCTCTGGGGCCGCGACGTCCGAGGTGGAGCTGCCACCTGGGCCCAACGGGCGTTGGGCCCAGCCTCCACCCCGTATTGCTCGGTGACGAAACGTTTGAGCGCCCGGATGGCGATTGGCTGGTCGATCTCACCCCGCCGGCAGGCATCTTCGCAGGGGGCGGCACACACCCGCCCGCAGACCGAAGCGAACGGGTTAGGCAGGCGGGCTGTCAGGTAGGCGGTCAGATCGTCCCCGTCGGCTATGGCGGCCACATACATGCCGGCGTTGGTGTGAACCGGACAGGCGGCTAGACAGGGGATGTTGCGATCGAAAAACCGGAGCGTCTCCATCAGATCCACCCCCTGCGCTGGGCTACGCGCAGGCCCCACATTCCCAGCACCAGGAAAGCCGCCCACACCATCGTGCCCACGAGGTCGGCCACGGGCCGAGAGGCTTGGGCAACGACAGGTAACCGCAGCACCCGGGAGGGCAGCCAGACCGTCGCCAGGGCAAAGTACCCCACGATGCCCAGGCCGGTCAGCCCGGCTTCAGCCCAACCTCTATCTCTTGGCGCCATGGGCACCCCCGCGCTTATTTCGGCTAGCCGGCCGCCAGCGTCACCTCGATCCAGCCCTGGTTGGCACTTTGGGCATGGCTTTCGTCCTCCCAACCCTCCGGCCCGAAATCCGGATCCCAGAAGGCCAAGGCCATGCCTGACGAGGCGCCGGCCACCTCCAGTTGCCCGTCGTGTTCATCACCGGTCTGGAGGGGTCGCCGCATCTCGAAGATCCAGATCCCCTCCCCGTCATCGACAGGATTGGTGTGATTCCAGACGCCCAACAGGCTGTTCTCACCGGTAGCACTGTTGTCATCCTCACGCTCGTCGGGGATCGTCGCCCACTCGTCATCGAAGTTGCACCCCGAGTCGTTGCCAGGCTCACCGTCACCGGGACCCGCCACCGCCCCTCCATTCTCTTCTCCGGCGGTGCACTCGAGCTCCCAATGCCAGATGTCGACCATGCCCAGACTGGTCTCGCGATCCGGCTCCTCGGCTCCCATGTGCTCCCCGGCCTCGGCGTCGATCCGCCACATGACCGCAGAAGACCCCGACTGATGGGCATCCTCAGCGTTCCAGTTGTAGTCGTCCTCGACCTGGAACAGCACATAGACGAACTCCCCGTCGTGGGCCACCTGCACCGTCGCCGCCAGAGGCTCGACGTCCTCGCCTTCGATAGCCTCCAAGGTGAGATCAAGACCTTCGATTCCGCCCCAATCGGCGGGATCCCCGTCGACGTTGATCGTGGCCAAGGGAGCCTCCAATGTCCGTACCGGGCCCTCCTCATGCTCGTCCCCCGGGGCCGAGGTAGTCACGCCTGCGGCCGTAGTGGTGGCTTCCGGAACGGTGGTGGTCGCCGAGACCGCAGTTGTCGCAGTCGTCGCTTCTGAGGCAGTTGTGGTGCTCGTCCCACCGCCATCACAGGCGGCCAGAAGCAACACCAAGGCTGCGCCAACAGTCAGCGGGATCCTCATCGGTCCTCCTCTGCGTGACAGGCCAAACGGGCCACTTGACACTGGGTGGCCAGATCGTTCCTATTGCTACGGGACTTTGCCGCGCCCACAGCTCGATGCCAGAGGCGAAGGTCCCAAAACACTCGGGGCTTCTGACCAGAAGGCGGTGCGGCCGCGGGCCGCACGACGTGCTGGTCGCCGAACGCACTCGCCTCGCCGACGAGGCCGAAGCGTCGTGGCGGCGCCAACGCGAACTGCTCGAGAAGTGAAGGCCCTTCTCGACGAGATGCATGCTCCGAGCATCGCCGGCAGCCTCAATGACCAGTCCTTCGATGTCATCGCGGTCGCCGCCGATCCCGGACTGCGCGGCAGGTCGGATGAAGATCTCCTCACCCACGCTGCGGCTCCTGGACGTGCTCTGGTCACCGAGAACGTGGCGGACTTCATGCCGCTCGCTACGCAATGGGCCGGCGCGGGCGAGGCACACGCCGGTTTGATCTTCACCAACCCGAGACGGTTCAACCGGGCAACACTCGCCTACCCGGGGAACCTCATCGCCGCCCTCCGGGAGTTCCTCGCCGATCCGCCGATCACCGGCGTGTCGTGGATCTGGTGGCTGTGACGATGCGGCCGGCCACCGCACGATGTGCCCACCTCAACGCGCAGACCCCTGTTCGTTGAGCCATGTCGGGTCGAAGAAGTGGTTGAGGAAGTCCGCAACCCAACCTTCCCATTGGTCCATTGTCCAGCCCGTTTCCATGAGGCTGGTCACTGTCGCTGCCGAGTCGATTGCGGTGACTAGCTCTGCAATCTGTTCCAGGCTGAGATCGGGTCTTCTGACCTCGTCGGGAAAGAGGAGTTCGCAGACGGCCAATGCTCCCTCGAGCTTGTACTGGCGTCCCATCCGTTCGAGGTCCTTGAGTCTGGGATCGGACGAGTTGGCGTGAAACACCATGAGTTCGAGCTCCAGGGCGGTGCTCTCCCAAGTCTCCCGAGAGTCTCGTGCGGCGATACGGATCCTTTTCAGGGGGTTGGGTTCGCTTCGGAGAGCGTCGAGGAGTCCAGCGTCAGCGTCGCTGCCCTGGACCTCAACGTAATGGGCCGTGGAGTCTCTGAGCAGACCGATCTTGTCCTCGAAGATGTTGTAGATGGTCTGCTCGGAGACCTCGGCGCATTCGGCGACCTGTCTGACGGACGTGTTCTGAAACCCTTGTCTCATGAACAACGAGAGGGCCGCATCCATGATCGCCTCTCTCGTCTCCCGCGCTTGTGCCTCTCGCCGCGGTGCTCGATATTGCCGATTGACTCCATCGTCGGGTGGTTGTAGTGTCACTCAGATCACTGGGGTCTTACTTAAATGAGTATGTGGGCATCCAAGTCTGACAGGGAGGAGCCGCCTTGGCAACGGACACTCAGTTGAGAGACAGCCACACACGCAACGCCCCCGCCGAGAGAGGCGAAGCGATCACGATCCGAATCGGTGGCATCGCCGGTCTATTGGCCGGGCTCCTCGCCCTGAGCCTGAACTTCATCCTGCTGGGATCCGAAACCCCCGACCCGAACGCGCCAGTCAGTGAGATCGCGGCATATGTGCAAGGGCATACGGAAGCACTCATGGCTTCGACAACGGCAAGGTTTGGCGTGTTCTTTCTCTTGGTCATCTTTGGGGTAGGGCTCTATCGGTTGTCGAGAGGTTCATCCGAGGGCCATCATCGAGCTTGGGCTGTCATGGGCATGGCTGGCGTGGTTTGGCTCGTCTCTGTGGGAACGGTCTCGAACTCGATCGAGCTGGCCGGGGTGTGGCAAGCCGGGAGTCTGGATACGCGACCTGAGATGCTGATGACCATATGGAGTCTGGCCAGCGTGATGTTCGTTGCCAACGCCATCGCGTGGGCGACCTTCGTTCTCGGCTTCACGATGGCCGGCGTGGTCAACGAATCACTTCCGAGGTTGCTGGGCGGCTATGGGATCGTCGTGGCTGCGCTTTGCCTGGCGGGTGGAATCGGTGTTGGCTCTGTTGTCAATGAGGGGTGGTTCCAATATCCGTGGTTCCTGTCCGAGCTTCTCTTCGTGCTGTGGCTCTTCTCGACGGCTGGGTTGATGATCAAGCGATCAGTGCCGACAACCGCCTGACGAGACGAACATCTCACCCAGCGCGCCCTCTCCGCCGCCCCCGGGGTCGCGATCGGCCTCGTGAATCGATCCTTCGGGGAGGCAGGAACCCGTTCAGGGCCACGGATTCCGTCCGGCTCCGGGGGTGGGACTCGAACCCACAACCTACGGATTAACAGTCCGCCGCTCTGCCAATTGAGCTACCCCGGAAGGTTCCTCCGACTGGAGGCGAGCGATGGTACTACACGGTCCCTTCACGCCAGGAAGCCGTGATGGCGTCACGGATCGCTCGCCGGTCCCTCACTCATCGGCATCGTCTCAGGGAAGATCCACAAGAAAACCGAGGCGCCCACGAAGCCGATACCGCCAATGGCCAGGCATGCCGCCGCGAGGCTCGCCACAGACGTCACGGCGGCAACGGTCAGCGGACCCGTGATGCCCCCGATGTCGCTGACGAGGCGCCACCCGCCCAAGAACTCGTTGCGCCCGACACGGGGCGAGAGGTCGGAAGCGAGCGTCATGCCGAGCCCCGCCCCGAACCCGTTCCCGAAACCGAAGAGCACCCCGGCGAGCACCAGCCCGGTCAAGGTGGACGCCTGGGTCATGACAGCGAGCGCGGTCGCCATCAACGCCATGGCGGGAACCCCTGCCCATTTCCTGCCGAACCGGTCCATGAGTTGGCCGACGGGATAGAACAGCAGCATGTCGATGGCCGACCCGGCGGCGAACACGAACGAGATCCCGCTGGCGGCGACGCCGATGTGACCGCCCCACAGCGGGATGAGCGTGTCACGCGACGTCCTGATGAGCTGCAGGATGATCGAAACCGCTCCCCCGCTCACGAGCAGCCGCCGTCGCCCCGTGAAGGAGTCTCTCATGCGGCCGAGCGAGGCCCGCACCGTGACTTCGGCGCGCCGCGGTGTCTCGGCGGTGAAGAGGGCGAGCGCCACGAGCGCCGCCAGCGCCACGACTGCCTGAGTCACGAAGGCAGCCTCGAGGCCGTAGATCGCCACGGCCGTGCCCCCGATGATCGGCCCGACGAAGTTCCCGACGCGGTTGACGCCACCGAGCATCGACATCACGCGGCCCCGGAACTCCGGCGGCGAGATCTCGGTCGCATACGACATGCGGGAGAGCAGCCAAAGCGCCCAGCCCCAGCCCATGATCCCCACGAGGACGGCGTACAGCGGGAGTGACGGCCGCATGGCGATCCCCACGCCGACGACCGCCAGGATGACGGTGCCGATGGCCATGCCCTTGCGTTCCCCGAGCCTGGCGACGATGAGCCCGGCCGGCACGTCGAACATGAACGTGCCGATGCCTCGCAGAGCGACGATCGCCCCGGCCGCCGGCACGGAAGCGCCGAGGCTCAATGCCAGCAACGGCAGGATCGGCAGCGTGGCGCCCTGGCCGACGGCGAACAGGAACGTCGGCAGGTAGACGGAGGTCGACAGCGAGCGCACACGGAAGCTCGAAGGCTCCGGCATCGGGGCCGCCACGTCTGGAGCTCAGTCCGGTTCGACGAGTGCCGGAGGCGGCCACCCGTTTCGGGCCGATGCACACAGCCCGGAGAGAGCGAGCCCTGGATGGTTGTCGAGGTCTGCGGTCACATGATCTCCAACTCAGGCACCGCCTCGCAGACGGCGCGGCGACCTGGAGCCGGGCAGCGCGCCGTGTCGAGGGTGATTTGTGCACAATACACACGGACCTGTCGCCGGGTCGGTGGAAGCCCGAGGGTGCAAGAATGTCGATGATGAAACGACGAACCGCCTTGATGGCCGGCTTCGGGATCGGATACGTGCTCGGGGCCAAGGCCGGCCGTCAGCGATACGAGCAGATCCGCGGTATCGCCAGGACCATCGCCGAGAACCCACCGATCCGCCGGGTGCTCGACGACGTCGGCTACCTCGCCGACGCCGGAACGGCGGCGACGCGCTCTGCGATGAGCGAACGGCTCCACAGCGTGGGAAGCTCGATCCGCCGTTCCGCAGGCACCGCCTCTGGGTCCGGGGTCTAGACGAGCGTGTGCGTGCCGGTGATCGCCACGATCATGCACCCTCGAGGTAGCCCTCGAGCTTGCGCGCCCGTGCCGGCTGACGGAGCTTGGCGAGCGCCTTCGTCTCGATCTGGCGGATCCGCTCCCTGGTGACCCTGAAGTGGGCGCCGACCTCTTCGAGCGTGCGGATCTTCCCGTCCGCCAGCCCGAAGCGCATGATGAGCACCTGGCGTTCCCTCTCGTTGAGGCCCTCGAGCGCCAGCGAGAGGTACTCCTGGAGGAGGCGGAAGGAGGCGGCCTCCACGGGCACGTCCGCTTCGGTGTCCTCGACGAAGTCGCCGAGGGTCGACTCGTCCTCCTCGCCGAGCGGTGACTCGAGCGAGAGCGGGTCCTGGGCGATCCTGCGCAGCTCGGACACCCGGTCGGGCTCCATCTCCATCTCCACCGCGATCTCCTCGATCGTCGGCTCCCGGCCGAGATCCTGCATCAGCGAGCGCTGCGACCGAGCGAGCTTGTTGATCGTCTCGACCATGTGAACCGGCACGCGGATCGTCCTCGCCTGATCGGCCAGCGCCCGGGTCACCGCCTGCCGAATCCACCACGTTGCGTAGGTGGAGAACTTGAAGCCCTTGCGATAGTCGAACTTCTCGACCGCCCTGATCAAGCCGAGGTTGCCCTCCTGGATGAGGTCGAGTAGAGACAATCCCCGGCCGACGTACTTCTTGGCGATCGAGACGACGAGGCGCAGGTTCGATTCGACGAGGCGTTTGCGGGCCCTGTCCGCCTGGCGGGCGGCGCGCTCGAGTATCGCCCGCTCCCCGGGCGACAGCTCCTCGACGGAATCGAGCTTCTCGTCGGCTCGCATCCCCGTCTCCATCTGCATCGCCAGCTCGACCTCCTGCTGCGGCGTGAGCAGCGGGTAGCGGCCGATCTCCTGCAGGTACATACGGACGGGATCGGAGACGTGCACGAGCTCATCGTTCGTGAGCGCCGTGGCGGCGAGGGCGTCGTTCGAGTCCTCACGCACCGCGATACCGCCCTCGAGGAGGGCCACGAACACGTCGTCGAAGGACTCGGGGGGGGCGGTTGCGTCTTCCAGCTCCTGGTGCACCTCGGTGGCGATGAGGAAGCCGCGTTGCTTGCCTCTCTGCATGAGGCGCTCCAGCACGGCTCGTTCCAGTTCGGTCACTCACGCCTCCGCAGGTCTCGTCTTCGGCGCTCCAACGCTATCAACTCGGCGAACTTGTCGGAATGTCCTTCGCCCTGGCCGGGCCCGCTCCTGTCGATCTCGGTGCGCAAGTGTTCGATTCGGCGTTCGACCGCACCGAGCTTGAGCCTTATCACGACTTCGTCTGCGGTGGCGGGCGGCATGTCGACGAGCGCCAGACGCCGGAGGAGGCTGACGGCATCCGAGGCGTCGCCTCCGATCACGGCGCCGAGGTCGGGCGGCACCCCCGGGGCGAGACGCTCGATGGCGGGGGCGATCAGACCGTACGCCTCCCGATGGAGCGCGTCGGTGAACAGGTCGGCGTCGATCTCGTGTCCGGCAAGCCCGTGGTCGTTGGCGAGGAGGAGGCGAAGCAACTCACGTTCCGCCTTGTGCTCGCCGGTCAGCTGCTCGCCGGTTCCTTGGGTGCGCCTGGCGGTCCGGTGCGGTTGGGTCGCCCTTGCGAGAGCATCCTCGACGGCGCGCAGCTCCACCCCGGTCCGCCGGGACACGAGGACCGCGTATTCGTGCCTGACGAGCGGGTCGGGATGCGCCGCGATGACGGGGATCACGGCACGGACCGCTCTGCCGCGCGCCTCGGCCTCGTCGAGATCGAACGACTGCAGCTCCTTCTCGATTCGGAACTGGAGGAGGGGAATCGACTCGTCGATCGCCTTGAGCAGGATCGCCCGCTCCCCCATGGCGACGATCTCGGCGGGGTCACGACCCTCGGGAAGCAAGGCGACCCGCAGGTCGAGGTCACCTGGGACCGACTTCTCGAATCCGCGCAGCGCCGCCCCCGCCCCTGCCTCGTCGGCGTCGAATGCGAGGACGACCCGCTCCGTGAAGCGCCTCAAGAGGTCGAGGTGCTCCTCGCCGAGCGCCGTGCCGCATGTGGCGACCGCCACCGGGAGATCTGCCTGGTGGAAGGCGATCACGTCGGTGTACCCCTCCACCACCACCGCCTCGCCCTGGCGCACGATCTCCCCCTTGGCCAGGTTGAGGCCGTAGAGCAGCGAGGACTTGTGATAGATCTGTGTCTCGGAGGTGTTGAGATACTTCGGTGGCTCCCCGTCGAGCTGACGAGCGCCGAACCCGACCGGATCACCTCGAGTGTCGTAGATCGGGAACATCACGCGGCTCCGGAACCGGTCGACGAGGCGTCCTTGCCTGCTCCTGGACGCCAGGCCCGCCCCGACGAGCGCCGCCTCCGATATCTTCAGCCCGCCGAGGTGCTTGACGAGCCCGTCCCAGGCATCGGGCGAGTAGCCCAGCTTGAACTCCGATACGACGGAGGCGTCATAGCCTCGATTGCGCAGGTATGCCCTCGCCGACGCGGCGTCCGATCCGACCTTGAGACGATCGTGATAGAAGTCGACGGCCGCAGCGACGGCGGCGATCAACTCCTCGCGGTGCCCGCGACGTCGCTCCGCCGCCGGGTCCTCGGTGAGCGTCACGCCGGCCCGCCTCGCCAGCAGCTCCAGTGCACCCACGAAGTCGAGACCGTGGGTCTCCTGGACCCACTGGAACACGTCGCCGCCCTTGCCGCACCCGAAACAGTGGTAGAGCCCGCGAGCCGGATCGATCGACAGCGACGGTGTCTTCTCCTGGTGAAACGGGCAGACGGCCATGATCGAGCGGCCGCTCCGCTTGACCTTCGTCACCTCAGCGGCGAGCTCGGCGAGGTCTGTGCGCTCCCGCACCCTGTCGATGTCTTCGCGGGAATAGGCCACCAGGCGAGTGTACCGGTGACACAGGATCCACCCGGGTGCCCCGCCCAGCCACCCCCGATGCGGCTCGGCTAGCGGAGGGCGATGGTGCCGTCGGCGAGGACGATGGACCGCATCAGCGAGTCGATGCGGGCGATAGTTCCCTCGATGACCACGGGGTCGCCTCGCTCGATGCCGCTGCCGGTGTCGGAAGGCAGACCGACGGTGGCGTCGACGAGTGAGCTGCCGGCCGACTCGCCCGTGACCTGTCGGACGGTCACCGTTGCCTTGGTGCCCGGTATCGACCCGAGGTCGAGATCGGACGTGTACGCCCTGAGCGAGCGAAGCGACCCTTCCCACCGGACCCGGGAGCCGATGAGATCCTCCAGCTCGCGGTCCACGGCGAAGCTCAGCGCATTCCCTGAGAACATCGTTGTCACGATCCTGTCGAGGACGGCGGTGTCGAGAGTCGGCGGCGTCGGGATAGCGGCTTCGGGAGCCTGGTCGGGAGCCCGGCCGGCTACCGGCTCATCGACGGCAGCCGGCGGCCGGGGTTCGCCGAGGATGTCGAGCCTGGCGGGCGGCGGGGTCGGTTGCTCGACGACGGCGGGCATGACTCGCAGGGCGCTCGCCGACGCGATGAGGTCGCGGCCCTTCTGCACGAGCTGGTCGACCGAGTCCGTTAGCTGCGACTCGTGGACCATGGCGATGCTCGTCACCTCGATGGGCCGGTACGCCCGGAAGAGATCGCGAAGCAGGTTCGCCTTGTCGTCGCTGAGCCAGCGGCGAAGCGCCTCCTCGTCGTCCGTTCTCGTCACGATGAGCGAGTCGAGGCCCTCCCACCCGGTCGACACCACCGGCAGGCGGCGCGGCTCGAAGGCCGGCTCGTGGTCTCGGCCGAGCATCTGCAGGCCGAACTCGAACGCCGGATAGTGGATGCGGTACCGAGTGACGAACCGATCGCCGGCCACGACCCTACCGATCGCCACCGCAAGCTCGCCCCGCGAGCCGAAGAACGCATCACCACCGCCCAGGGAATGATCGACCGAAACGCCGAGGCTGTCGGCGATCTCCTCCCAGTCGGTGCTGCCGAACTGGGCGCTCCTCGTCCTGGCCGAGAAGAAGTCTCCGAAGCGCAACCGACCGTTCATCGATGATCACGGGTCATATCGCCACGCAGGCCGGCAGGCTCGAGGGCGGTGACTGCTCCTGGGGACTCGACCACGTCGGTTCGACTGTACGGCCTCAGAGCCGCTCACCCAGGTAGTCGCCGACCTTGTCGAGTGAGACCCGATCCTGCGCCATCGTGTCCCGATCGCGCACGGTGACCTGGTGATCCTCGAGCGTGTCGAAGTCGATCGTCACGCAGTACGGCGTGCCGATCTCGTCCTGGCGCCTGTATCTCCGCCCGATCGCTTGGGTGACGTCGTGCTCGACGGTCCACCGCGGTCGTAGCTCGGCCGCCAACCGCTCGGAGACCTCGATGAGCTCGGACTTCTTGGAAAGCGGGAGCACCGCAACCTTGATCGGGGAGAGGCGGCTGTCGAGGCGCATCACCACCCTGATCTCGCCCTTCACGTCCTCCTCGTCGTAGGCGTCGATGAGGAAGGCAAACGTCGTTCGCGTCGCTCCGGCAGCCGGCTCGATGACATACGGGTAGAAGCGGTCGTCTGTGTCCTGGTCGAAGTACATGAGGTCCTTGCCGGAGTGTTCGGCGTGTGCCTTGAGGTCGAAGTCCGTCCGGTTGGCGATGCCCTCCAGCTCGTCCCAGCCCCACGGGAAGCGGTACTCGACGTCGAACGTGCCGGCCGAGTAGTGCGAGAGCTCGTCCTTCTCGTGCTCGCGCAGCCGCAGCGCCTCCTCGCTCATCCCGAGGTCGGTGTACCAGCGCCTGCGCTCGTCGACCCAGTAGCGGAACCACGTCTCGGCGTCCTTCGGATGGCAGAAGTACTCCATCTCCATCTGTTCGAACTCGCGGGTTCGGAAGACGAACTGGCCGGGTGTGATCTCGTTCCGAAAGGCCTTGCCGATCTGGGCGATGCCGAACGGCAGCTTCATCCTCGCGGTGCGCCGGACGTTCTCGAAGTTGATGAAGATGCCCTGGGCGGTCTCCGGGCGGAGGTACACCTGTTCGCCGGCGTCCTCGACCGGCCCCATCTGGGTGCGGAACATGAGGTTGAACTGCCTGGGCTCCGTGAACGTGCCGCGCATGCCGCACGTCGGGCATTGGTCGGCATCCTCGAGCTTGTCGAGCCGATGCCTGCTGTTGCAGTTGCGGCACTCGACGAGGGGATCCGTGAACGATGCCACGTGGCCGGACGCCTCCCAGACCTCCGGTGCCTGGATCACCGCAGTGTCGATCCCGACCACGTCGTCGCGGGTCCGCACCATCGAATGCCACCACTGCTCCTTGACGTTGCGGAGCATCTCCACACCGAGCGGCCCATAGTCGTACGCCGACCGTAGGCCCCCGTAGATCTCCGACGACTGGAAGACGAATCCCCGCTTCTTGGCGAGGTTGACGATCGTGTCGAAGTCGGCGGGCATGGCCGCGGATGGTAGTTGTCGGGCACCGCCTCCCGGCCACGATGCGGACGGCCGGGGAGCCGCCCACGGGAGGTCCGAGGTTTCCCGAGCCCCTTCAACTCGGGAAACCTCGAGGTCACGCCTCCTCGTTGAGGAGGTCACGCCACCTCGACGATGAGGGCGGTCACCATGCCGAACATGCCCTCCTCACGCTCGACGTGCGTGAGGATGTGGCAATGCCACACCCAGATCCCGGTCTCGTCCGGGTGCATCAGCACCGAGTACCGCTCGCCCGGGGCGACGAGCACCGTGTCGGCCCAATACGGATGATCGAGCGGAACACCGTCCTTGGCGAAGACGAGCTGCTTGAACTGGTGCTGGTGCATCGGGTGCACTTGGAGACCCTCGTTGTAGTAGTGGGCGGCGATCCAGTCTCCCTCGCTGACCACGTACGGCTCGGTGGCCGGGAACGACTTTCCGTTGAGCGAGAAGCCGATGACGCCTGCGTCGTTGAGCACGAGCGGTATCTCCTGCGAGATCTCGAGATCTTCTGGAATCGTCACGCCCGAGATCGTCTGCCCGTACGGGATCGGCGTGTCGCCGATGATGAACGTCCCGAAGAGCCCGTTCGTCACCTGCATCTGGCCGTGGTGATGGGCGTGGTACATGCCGATGGCCGGGGCGCGAGCCTCGAACTCGTACGTGAAGTCCTCACCGGAGTCGATGAGCTCCTGGGTGATCGGGGCGACGCCATCCATGGCGAACGGGGTCGCGATGCCGTGCCAGTGAACGTCGGTGCCCATGGGGAGCTCGTTGTGCACGACGACCTGCACGTTGTCGCCCACGTCGACCCTGATCGCAGGGCCCGGAACCTGTCCGTTGTACGTCCAGGCATCGACGACCCGCCCCGGCTCGACCTCCCACGGCGTGATGGCGACGGTGAGGTCGAACTGCTTCGTCCCGTCCTCCAGGATCGCCGGCTCGAGCGGCTGGTTCCCTTTGCCCTCCGTCTCGGCAGGGAAGGCGAGGATGCTGTCCATCATCGCCTGGTCGAGAGCCGCCCAGTCGGTGTCCTCGCCACCGCGCGTCCCCTCGCCGGTCGGCGTCGGCGCCCCCGACTGCACGGTCAGGACCGCATGCATACCGGACGCCTCGTGCCCGGCGACGCTGCAGATGAGCTGATACGTGCCTTGGCCGAGCTCGCCGAGGTCGACGGTCTCGCTTGCGCCGCTCTGGATGTTGCCGTCGGTGCCGCCGATGCCCTGGACGATGAGGTTGTGCTCGGCGCTGCCGTCGTTGTGGACGGCCAGCTGGATGTGGCCCGGCGGGACCATGAGGTCACCGGTGATCTTGTACTCGGAGAGTGAGACGTGTGCCGTGATCGCCTGGCCTTCGACCGTGGGTGCTGCCCCGTCGCCGTCCGGCTGCGCGGCGACCGTCGTCTCACCTCGCGCCGCGCTGATACCGGCCACGACGACGACACCGATCGCCAGCACGACCGCGAGGATCACGAAGATGTCGAACAGCTTGCCCTGGCCTGTGAACGAGCGAGACTCCGCCACGACTGGTCCTCCACTGTGAAGATCGAGTTGTGGCGAGGATCACGAATGAGCATCCGATCGACCACGGCCGAAGGTCCCTAATGGGCCCGCCCGGGACCACGCCGCCAACACCGGCGTCCTCGGTCAGGCCTTGCCGAAGCGGCGCTCCCTGGCCTGGTACTCCTCGATGCACGCCGCCAGTACCTCCCTGTCGAAGTCCGGCCAGAGCACCGGGCTGAACACGTACTCGGCGTAGGCCGCCTGCCACGGGAGGAAGTTCGACGTGCGATGTTCACCGGAGCTGCGGATGACGAGGTCGACGTCCGGCATGTCCGGCACGGAGAGGTGGGAGGCGAACACCTTCTCGTCGACGGATGACAGCCCGCCCGCTGCCGCTTGCTGGGCGATCGCCCTGGCGGCTGCGACGAGCTCGGAGCGGCCCCCGTAGTTGAATGCGAACACGGTCGTCATGCCGGTGTTGTGCTCGGTGAGGCTCTCAGCCGAAGCGATCCGGGACCGGAGCGCATCAGGCACGCGAGGGTCGTGGCGGTCACCGATGAAGATGATCCGGGTGTTGGCGGCGTGGAGTTGGTCGCGGCGCCGCTCCAGCACGTCTGCGTTGAAGTGCATGAGGAACTCGACCTCGTCGGCCGACCGGGTCCAGTTCTCCGTGGAGAACGTGTACGCCGTGAGCCACTCGACGCCGAGGAGCCGGGCACCGTCGATGACGTCGAAGAGCGCCGGCTCCCCCTGGGCGTGGCCGGCTGTCCTCGGGTAGCCCCTCGCCTCCGCCCATCGGCCGTTGCCGTCCATGATCAGCGCCACGTGCCTCGGGACGCGGGCGCGGTCGACGCCGGGAGCGTATTCGCCCTGGTCAGACATCGAGCACCGCCAGGCTCTCGAGCCGCCTCTCGAGGTGGTACTCGAGGAACCGTCTCGCCACGCCCATCGCGTCCCTCGAGAGGTGAGGATCGACAGCCGGGAGAGCAGCGAGATCGGCGGCAGCTACCGCAGCCAGGTAGCCCGTCAGACCGGCTCGCAACGCGTAGGCGCCGGGGGTGCGGCACCGCTCGCAGAGCACCCCGCCGGAGGGAAAGCTGAACCGGCTCAGCTCTTCTCGGCGCCCGCATCCTGCGCACGCCTCGAGCGCCGGCGCCAGACCCACCGTCCCCGCCGACTTGAGGAGGAACGAGGTGACCAGGTCGGGGTGCGGTTCTGTGACGGTGTCGAGAGCACGCAAACCCCGCTGCAGCAGGAGGAACAGCCGCACCGACGACTCGCCTTCCGCCGAGACGGCGTCCGCCACCTCGACCATCGTCCCGGCGGCGACGACCCGGTCGAGGTCGTTGCGGAGTCGATGGAACGGCTCGATGAGGGATACCTGAGTGATCGTGTCGAGGTTGCGGCCCTCGTAGAGCACCAGGTCGACGTGGGAGAACGGCTCGAGGCGCCCCCCAAACCGGCTCCTGGTCTTCCTGACACCCTTGGCGACGGTACGGAGCTTCCCTCGATTGGGGCTCAGCAGAACCACGACACGGTCGGCCTCTCCGAACGGATAGGAGCGCAGCACTATCCCCTGGTCGTGTCGCAACGCCATTGCAGGTGTCCTCCAGCCGCGAGGGTAACGGCGCACGACGCCTGCGCGGTGCCGGGCACCGGGATCACCCGGATAGTCCGCCGTCCGGCTTACCCTGGTTCCCGAGTGGCAGATGAGGAGGCGTGTGATGACGCGACTCGACGACGAATCCCGCGGCGTGTTCCTCGAGGAGCACCCGGACTGGGCGCTCGAGGGCGAGTCGATCAGCAGGACGTTCGTGCGCAGGGACTTCAGGGACGCGATGGGCTTCGTGACACAGGTGGCGCTCGCCGCCGAGGTCGCCGACCACCATCCGGACATCGACATCCGATGGAACAAGGTGACGCTCGTTCTCAGCACCCATTCGGAGGGCGTCCTCACGGAGCGTGACACGTCACTTGCTTCGGCGATCGACGAGCTCTAGCGGCCCTGCCTAGCCGCCGACGTCGCACGACCTCACCGTGATCACGATGGTCCCGGAACGACTCCGGTTGCCGGCTCCATCCGTCGCCACGATGGTCGCTTCGAGCGTCGTCCGTTCCCCCTCGGGAACCAGGCCCGCCTCGAAGGTGAACGAGCCGGTGGCATACGGATCGTCGAACGCCATGGCGGTGACGCCCGTCACCCGGCTGCCATTGAAGACCGCCGACCAGTCGAGCACGACGGAGTCGATCCCCGACGGGTCGCTGACCCTCACGCCGATGCGGGCCCTGTTCGGGCCCAGCGGGCACGCCTGACCAGGGCCGAGCGCCTCGTACACGACGTAGTTGTCGACGAGAGGTCTGCTGAGCCGGGGCCCCTCGACGTCGCGGGCAGTCACGGTGAGTTGAGCGATTGTCGAGTTGCCGGTCGTGTCCGCGGCTCTGATCCGCACCGTGAGCGGGAAGAACCGCCCGAGGCCTCGCCTCGCCAGCGTGACCTGCCCGGACGCCGCGTCGATCTTCAAGACCTCGTTGGGATCGTCGAGGATCGCATAGGAAACCGAATCCCCCTCGTCCTCGTCGCGGGCGACCACCGTTCCGACCACCGTGTTGGGAGCGGCCCCCGCCTCGATCGAGAAGGCGTGGTCGTCGAGGAGGGGCGGCTCCGGCACGTCACCGACCGCCACCGCCACGACGAATCCGGCATGCGCCCCACTGGGGTCGACGACGTTTCCGCGCAGCTCGAGCGCCGCCGACTCCTCGTGGTTGAGGGTTCTCGAGGCAGTGACGACGCCATCGTCATCGACGGCCAACCAGTCCGTGTCACCGTCGGTCACCACGAAGGTGAGCTCGTCGCCGTCGATGTCGCTCGCCGACAGGGACCCGACGGTGGACCCGCTCCCGAGCCCCTCGTCGACGGAGACCCGCAAGTCGCTCGCGGTGGGCGCGTCGTTCACCGGAGCGAGATCGATCGCCATCGTCCCCGAGGCGATGGCAACGCCGTCCGTGACGTCGTACACGAAGGAGTCGGCGCCGTTGTGATTCGGCGGCGGCCGATAGATGACAGATCCCGCCGCCGAGATAGTCGCGGTTCCACCCTGTTCAGTGATGAGCTCACCCGACGTGGCCATGCTCACGGGATCGCCCTCGATGTCGTACCAGCCGGAGAGCGCGTCGAACGAGATGTCGACGTCCTCGCGGCCGGACACTTCGAGTGCCCCGTGGCGCGGCGCGTCGTTGCGCCCCTCGACCGTCACGCTCACCGGCACGGTCAGGGTCGCCTCGCCATCCGAGACCTGGTACGTGAACGAGTCGCTGCCGAAGAAATCGTCGGCGGGCACGTATGCCGTCACGCCTGAGGCGACCACTCCTCCCTGGGCGGTGAAGCGGTCGAACCCGGTGATCTCTATGGGATCGCCCTCGGGATCGACGATCCCGGCGAGCGGATCGATGCGGAGGACCGAGTCCTCGGCAACCGAGAACGATGGTGCGTCGACCAGTCGCGGTGCGTCGTTCACCGGTGTGACGGAGATCCGCACGGTTGCCGATGCCGTGTCACCCTCCGGGCGCGTCACGGTGTAGGTGAGAGTGTCCTGTCCGTTGAAGTCGGGTGCCGGACGGTATGTGATGGCGGACTCGCCGGCGGTGGCGGTCCCACTGCGAGGAGCGTCCCCGATCGCCATCGAGATGCCCGGCACACCGGCGCCGCCATCGTTGGCCAGGACATCGATGACGGCCGTGGTGTCCTCGGCAACGACCACCACGTCGTCGCGGGTGACGAGCGGTGGCAGCGGCGACCGGGGCTCGTCGGTGGCGGGCGGATCGACGGCAGGGTCGCCTGAGCCGACGGTGGTGTCGGTCGTCTCCCCGTCGTCTCCCACGACCGGTCCGGTGCCGCCTGCGAGAACGGTCGTGTCGGAGCTCGGGTCGGCGACGCGATCGATGGCGGCCGGACCGGCCGGAACGTCGTCCGACGTGATCACGGCGATGCCGCCTGCTGCGGCGGCCACGAGGAGCAGCACCCCGGCAGCGATCCCGGCGATGCTCTGCGCCCCGGCGCCGACCACCGCGGTCGTGGCGACGGCCGCCGCCGCGGCGGTCGTCGCGGTCCCGGCCGTCGCCGCGGTCGTCGCGGTACCCGCCGCCGCGCCTGTCGCCCCGGCGCCGGCTGCCGTGGCCCCCCCTGCACCCGACGCTCCATTGGTGCCGATCGTGGCGGCGGCGCTTGCTGCGGCGCCCGCTGCCGCAGTGGCCGCGGCGGAGCCCCAGATCGATTCCTGAAGCCCGATGGGAACGGGCACCGCCGCCAATGCAGCGAACAGCTTCAGGGGCACGAACAGCGTCCTGCGGTTCTCGTGGCAGACGCCGCACTCCCTGGCGTGCTTGTCGACGGACCTGCGCAACTCTGGAGTCAGCTCCGGTCCCCCGTGGGCGTTCACGATGGCGGCCAGCCCCTCGCAGTCGCGACGACCCTTCCGCACGAGCAGGTACGTCGCCATGGTGTCCGACACCGACTTCTTCATGCGGCTCACCATCGTGTAGGCGTTGCCCTTGGAGACACCGAGCACCTCGGCTATCTCGGCGCTGTCGAGACCGTGCCTGACGTGGAGGTCCATCACCGTGTACGTGCGCTCGTCGAGCCCGGCCGCCGCCTCCCAGACGATCTCGGCCGCCTCACGAACCTCGACCTGGTGCACCGGATCGTCGGTGAGGTCGACGGTGATAATGGCGAGCGATATCCGTTCCTCGACCTCGACATCCGTGAACCCGCCGACGGCCACCGCCCTCTTGGAGCGCTTGATGCGATTGAGGGCGTTGCGGTGAGCGATGGTGAAGAGCCAGCTCTTGAAAGAAGCGGGGTTCTTGAGGTGGCCGAGGCGCTCGAACGCCTTCACGAAGGTGTCCTGGGCGACGTCGGCGGCTTCGTCGCGATCGCGGAGCAGCCTCGTGAGGAAGTCGAAGATCTCCGCGAAGTAGCGCTCGTAGAGGATCGCGAACGCATCGACACCGCCCCGGCGGGCGAGCACGACGAGGTCGGCGTCCTCGGTCGGTAGCGCAGTTGTCATGCCTTCTCCGAGCCCCCCGTGGTGACCAACGGTAGCCGTACTTTGCGTCAGCGTGGCAGGGGAGCGGAGAGACCAAGAGGGACCGCTCCCGATGGAACGGTCCCTCGATCGATCATGCCGCCCCCACCAGGCTGTTCGGCACGATCACGGCCTTCCTACTCCCGAGCGGCCCGCCGTTGCAAGACCTTCGAGTATGAGACACCCGAATGGACTAGTTCTTACACGAAACGGCTGAGAAAAGGCCGATATGAGCCGACGGACCCAGAGGGCTCGCCGGGAGCCCCCCTGCCGACGACCTCGGCCCGGATTCAGTACCCGAGCCGGTCGAGTGCGTGGTCGCGTCGCTGCCAGTCGGCCTCGACCTTGACGCGCAGTTCCACGAACACCTGGGCACCGAAGAGTCGCTCCAACTCCTCTCTCGCCTCGGTGCCGACCGCACGGAGAAGCGCTCCACCCTTACCGATGACCATCCCCTTGTGTGACGTCTTCTCGACGAAGATCGACGCCCCGACGTAGACGAGGCCGGACTGGCGCGTCTCGATCTCGTCGACGACCACGGCGAGAGAGTGCGGCAGCTCGTCGCGCAGCCGCTCCAGGAACTTCTCACGAATGAGCTCGGCGGCGAGTTGCTCGTCCGCTTGGTCGCTCGTCACGTCCGGCGGGAAGAAGAAGGGCCCCTCGGGCACGAGATCGAGGAACTCGGAGAGGATCGGTTCCAACCCCTCGCCGTGCAGTGCCGACACGGGCACGTACCCGGCGAAGTCCCACTCGGCCGCCTCGGCGAGCTGTTCGACCACTTGCTCTCTCGTCGCCTTGTCGACCTTGTTGACCGCAACGACGACCGGAGCGGACGAGGCGGCGAGCCGCTCGGCGACGAGGCGATCGCCCGGGCCGATGCGCTGCGATGCGTCGAGCACGAACAAGGCGCCGTCCGTTTCCGCCAGGGTGCCGTGGACCAGGCGATTGAGACGCTCTCCGAGCGCGGTACGCGGCTTGTGTAAACCGGGGGTGTCGACGAACACGAGCTGGGCGTCGCCGCGGGTGAGCACGCCGCGCACGGTGTTGCGGGTGGTCTGCGGGCGGCTAGACGTGATGGCGACCTTCGTCCCGACGAGGCTGTTGACGAGGGTCGACTTGCCGACGTTGGGCCGACCGACCACAGCCACGAACCCGGACCGGGTCATCGACGCGGCGTGAGCCGCACCCTGGCGACCCGGCGCCCTTGGACCCGATCGGCCACGAAGACGTGGTGGTCGAGCTCGAAGGCCTCGCCTTCACGCGGCACCCGACCCGCAAGGCTCAGCACCAGTCCGCCGACGGTGTCCCACTCGTCGGCCGGGAGGTCCGAGCCGATGATGGCAGCGAGCTGGTCGACGCCGAGGCGAGCGTCGACGAGGAACTCGCCTGAGCCGAGCTCGGTGACCATGGGCTCCTCCGAGTCGTACTCGTCGACGATCTCGCCGACCAGCTCCTCGAGGAGGTCCTCGATCGTGACGAGGCCGGAGGTCCCGCCGAACTCGTCGACGACGATGGCCATGTGCACCCGATTTCCCTGCATCTCCCTGAGCAGCTCGGCGACCCGCTTCGACTCCGGCACGAGGTAGGCGGGGCGCATCACGTCCCTCGCCGATATCGGACCCTCTCCCCTGTCCAGGAGCTCGAGCAAGTCGCGTGCGTAGAGCACGCCGACCACGTCGTCGATGCCCTCGCCGACGACGGGCACCCTGGAGCGGCCCTCGGCGATCACCAGGTCGAGCGCCTCGTCCGTCGAGTCGTCTGCTCGGATGGTGATCATGTCGGTTCTCGGGACCATGACCTCGCGAACGAGCGTGTCCGTGAACTCGAGGACGGAGGTGATCAGCTCGCGCTCCCGCTCGTCGTCTTCGGTGTCGACGTCCTCCACCTCTTCGTGCTCGTCCTCGTCGAGGTCGGAGATGAAGTCCGCCGCCGCCTCGCCGAACGTCACCGCGTGGTGCAGCAGCCCTGCGAACCGATAGGCGAGGACGCGGGGGCGCGATCTCCCGACGATCCGCGGGATGAGGTCGCCGATGAAAACGAAGAGGATCCCGACGATCACGAGGGCGACGAGCAGCGGCCACCCGTCGAGCAGGCGAGCGAGCGCCCACGAGGCGGGCATTGCCGCCGCCACGAGCAGTCCCGTGTGATAGGCGGCGAGCGCCGGCTGGATGCGGGGACGGTCGTCGAGCAGCTCGGCGACGAGCGCCGCCCGCTCGTCGCCTTCGGCGGCGTCGTGGAGCGCGTCGGCCCGTGGCGTGCGGACGAGCGATGCGCCCGCCGCCCGGATGACGGAGGTGAGACCGACGAGGATCACCGCGAAGGCCAGAGCGAGGGTCGTCATGAGGGCTTCACCCGGCCGGCCGAGGCGAGCAGCTCTCGCTCCCGACCCTCCATCAACTCCGCCTCGGCGTCATCGACGTGGTCGTAGCCCAGTAAGTGGAGGAGCCCGTGGACCACCATCAGCGCCATCTCGTCCTCGAAGCGTACCGCGCCTGCCGCGGCGTTGGCACGAACGACTGCCGGGCAGACGAGCACGTCACCGAGCACCGGAGGCGGCCCCCCAGGCACCCGCTGCGGCGGCACCCCCGGCGAGAGGTCCTCGATCGGGAACGAGAGAACATCCGTGGCTCCCAGCTTCCCGAGGTGCCGCTCATTGTGTTCCGACATCGCCTGCTCGTCGACCATCGTGAGCGAGACCTCCGTGCCTTCGGGGCACAGCTCCGCCGCCAGGACACGCTCAGCCAGCTCCACGAGTTGTCCGGGTTCGAGAGGGTCGTCTTGCTCGTCCGCGAACTGGACGCTCATCGATCCTCCGCCCGCGGCCCCGGGAAGCCGGGGTACGGGATGCGGGTGTGGTAGTAGCCGATGAGCGCCTGGACGATGGCGTGCTTGACGCGAGTCAGGTCTCCGAACGTGAGGTCCGACTGGTCGAGCTGGCCGTCCTCGAGCTTCTCGCCGACGACGGAGTCGACGAGCTTCCTGAGGCTGTCGGCGGTCGGGTCCTCCTGCTGGGCGAGTGCCCGGGCGGCGCCCTCGACTGCATCGGAGATCATGAGGATCGCCATCTCCTTGCGCCGCGGCTTGTCTCCCGCGTGGCGGAAGAGCCCCGGGTCGACGCTGGGATCGGCGTCCAATGCCTGGTGATAGAAGTAGCGCATCAGCCCGGTCCCGTGGTGCATCCGGATGCCGTCTGCGACCTCGTCCGGGATGCGGTACTGGCGGGCGAGCTTGAGGCCGTTCGTCACGTGGTCGCGGATGATGGTCGCAGACTCCTCAGGCGCCAGCTCGTCATGCGGATTGGACACGCCGAACTGGTTCTCGATGAAATACTGAGGCTGCTCGGTCTTGCCGAGGTCGTGGTAGTAGGCCGAGGCCTGCGCCAGCAAGGCGTTCGCCCCGATCGCCCTGGCCGCCTTGCCGGCAAGCGTCCCCACGAGGATGGAGTGGTTGAACGTCCCGGGGGCGTGCTCCTCGAGCAGCCGCAGGGCGGGATGGTTCCTGTCGGTCAGGTCGAGGAGCGTGATCGTCGTCGTCATCTGGAACAGGTTCTCGAGGAACGAGAGCAATCCCTGCGCGGCCAGGCCGGCGATGATGCCGCCGATCACGGCGAACATGGCAGCGGTGACGACCGACTCCCACCCCAGGTACATCCAGGCAACGGCCCCGGCGAGCGGGGCGAGCACGAGTGCCGACAAGGTGACTGCCAGCCTCAGCTCACGGCGGCTCGACACCGCAGAGACGAAGGCGACGGGGGCGACGGTGGCAGCTGCGGCGTAGACCGTCAGGCCGATGTCTGTCGTCGAGATGGCGGTGAACGTGGCGACGGGCACCGCCATCAGGACCGCGGTCCTCGGGTCGTAGAGGATGGCGGCGATGTAGCCGAACATCACCGCGGGGAGCACGAACGCCAACTCCGGATTCGACTCGCCGACGATCAGGTCCGGGATTCGACTTGCGATGGCGGCCAGGATCAGCAGCACGCCGAGTAGCGCGAAGTGCTTCGGCTGTGACCACAAGCCCGGAGCGATGCGCCACAGGAAGAAGGCCGCCAGCAGCACCGCAATGGCGCCGAGCGCAGAAGCGGCAGATGACGACGTGCCCTCGCCGGGATCGACGAGGCCGAGCAACTCGATCGCTTCGATCTGCACGGCCGTGAGCTGCTCGCCGGCCCTGACGATCGGGGTGCCGTCGAAGAACGTGACCTGCACGTCCAACACCGCGTCGGCGGCCGCCTGCTTGGTCTCGTCCGTTGCCTGCTCGTCCAGAACCCTGTTCGGGAGGAGCGAGTCGGCGGCGACGTCGGCGATGGCCTGCTCGACGTCGGACAAGGTGAACTGCACGCCCAGGTACTCGAAGCCCTCGTAGCCCGGTCCTGGGAAGAACGGCGGGGGGCTTGCCGTCAGCTGGTTGCGCCGCCCCTCGAGCTCGTTGGCCGAGAACGCCTCGCGAAGCTGCGTGTCCACCGTGTTGACGATCTGCTGCTCGACGAGCGGGTAGATGGCGTCCTCTCCCTCCTCGAGCGCGGCCAGGTCGGCGTTCAGCTGACCGAGAAGCACACGGGTTGCACCCTCGTTGCGTGACGGGTGCTGGCTCTCAACGAGGTCGACCTGGTCCTCAGGAGGCAGGGTGGTCGTCGACGTCGTCGTCGGCGGCTCGGTCGTGGTCGTCGCCTCGGTCGTGGTCGTCGTGGTGTCCTGCTCCTCCTCAGGAGGGGCGGTCGTGGTCGTGGTCGTGGTCGTCGTCGTGGTCGTCGTCGTGGTCGTCGTCAAGGACACCTCGGCGTCGCCTCCGAGTGGGGCCGACCTGAGGGCGGCGAAGTAGCGCGCCAGCGAGGCCTCCACGGTCTGTTGAACGGAGGGGTCCACGCGGAACACCGAGGGCTCGTTGAGCCGCGCCAACTCGCGCTGTTGCTCGGTCGCACCCTCGTCGACGACCTGGATCGTCGAAGGTGCGAGGAAGTCGACGGGCGACGGCTCGCCGAGCACGAGGCTGATCGCAGGAGACGGCTCCGGCCTGCCGATCGTCAGCGACAGCGCCACGAACAGGACGGTCACGATGATCACGCCGATGTTGAGCACGACGTTGCGCTTGCTCGTGCGCTCGGAGGTCACGGCGTCGAACCCTTCGCCGCGGTTTCCGCCTCAAATCGGCTGTATGCCTCGACGATGGCTGCAACGATGCGGTGGCGAACCACGTCGTCACCCGTGAGCTCCCGGAATGCCACGCCCGGGACGTCGTTCAGGACGCGGCGCACGACCCGCAGCCCGGACTGCCTGCCGTCCGACAGATCGACCTGCGTGACGTCCCCCGTCACCACCATCTTCGAATTGAACCCGAGCCTGGTGAGGAACATCTTCATCTGCTCAGGCGACGTGTTCTGAGCCTCGTCGAGCACGATGAAGGCGTCGTTGAGCGTCCTGCCCCGCATGTAGGCGAGCGGGGCGATCTCGATGGTGCCGCGCTCCATGAGCCGAGCCGTCTCCTCCGGGCCGAGCATCTCGTACAGGGCGTCGTACAACGGGCGGAGGTAGGGATCGACCTTGGCAGCCAGGTCGCCCGGCAAGAAACCGAGACGCTCACCCGCCTCGACGGCGGGCCGGGTGAGCACGATCCGCCGCACGGACCCGCTCAGCAGGGCCTCGACGGCGCACGCCATCGCCAGGTACGTCTTGCCGGTGCCGGCGGGGCCGACGCCGAAGATCATGGTGTTCTCCCTGACGGCATCCACGTACTGCTTCTGGCCGAGTGTCTTGGCACGAACCACCTTGCCGCGCCCCACCTTGATGGAGTCGGTGAAGATCCCGGAAGGAGACGGAACGTCCTTCTTGACGAGTTGGATGACCCGCTCGACCCGATCGGTGTCCAGGCGCTCGCCCTCCTGGATCAGGATGAGCAGCTCGTCGAACACGGTGCGAACCATGTCGGCATCGTCTCCCGGCCCGGCGATGTCGACCTCGTTGCCCCGGGCGACGATCCGGGCATGCGGGAAGGCGCGCTCGACCTGGCGCATGAACGCGTCTCTCTCGCCGAGGAGATCAACCATGAGGTGGTTGCTCGGCACTCGCAGTCGTATCTCGGTTGGAGCAGACGTCACGCCAGCCACATGCTCTCGGGAAAGGGGGAATGCGCTACGAACGCATCAGGAGCGACGAATGATACCGTCGGCAGACCGACTTGGACACACCAAGAGCTTCGGTGTCGGCGCGACCCCGCGTTCACGCCCGGCGCCCGGGGAACACCGCCGCCCGGCGCCGGATCAATCACCCTCGGCGGTCACTCCGAGCTGCGTGAGACGCTGACTGAAGCCCTGCTCGCTCTGATCGAGGAGCATTGCCAGCGTCCTCAAGTCGTTGCTGCGGATGGTCAGCACCTTGCCGTTGAAATCCTGGCGCAGCATCTGGATGCCTCGCAGGAACCTCTCCACGACAATGGCGTCGGGACCCGAGAGGTTCTCCACCCGGTTCAGGTCGATCGTCAGGCCACCCGTAGGCAGCGATGAAGCCTGCTGCTCCGAATCGTCCTGTGGGAGCAGTTGACCGATCGGCACCGAGTAGAACTCGGCGAGTCGCTGGAGGCGGGGCAGCGAAAGGCTGCGCTCGCCGCGTTCGTAGGCCCCGAGGACGGCGGCCTTGAACTCTTGCTCCGACAGCCGTTGCACGTCTTGCAGGGACAGACCACGCTGCTTCCGGATCGAGCGGAGCCGCTTGCCCACCTGCTCGTTGTAGCTCGGCACACACCCTCCTAAGGCCCAGCACTGAGCGCGGTCACTAAGAACGCGCTCGGTAGGCGTGATGATAGTCGCGATGACTACTCCCTCGTCGGATTTTGCCCACGCGGCACAGGGATTTCCACAACGCCGAAGATGACTAGTCCCTCGACGCTGCCCGCCCGACTGCGAGGGCCATCGCTGCGGCGACGATCGCAGCCGTCTCGGTACGGAGAATGGTCGGGCCGAGGCTGACCCGAATCCAGTCTGGGGCAGCCTCGTCGTCGGCCAATCCGCCCTCCGGTCCGACGACGATCGTCACGCGCTCGCCGGGCGCCGGCATGGGCCCGCCATCGCGATCGCACAGGAGCACGAGCCCGCCGAGTCCGAGACGATCCAGGCCGGCGCCTTCACGAACGACCATGAGATGGCTGCCTCGCGACTGCTCGAGAGCGGAAACGGCCCATGCCTCGGACTTGCGGTGCTGCGGTAGGCGCGCCTGTGAGTGCTTGCTCGTCGTCCACGCCAGTTCCGTGACCCCGAGCTCGGCGGCCTTCTCGACCACGAATCGCTGGCGGTCGGACGAGTGGGGGGCGGCTACGACGAGCGTCACGGCAGGCGACGACGCCGCCACGTCCGTTTCCTCGCCGCGCTCGACGATCCCGGCGTGATAGCAGCCCGACCCGAACGTGCCGTTCCCGTCGGTGTACGTGACGGCGCTGTCGGCGCGCCGCAGGACCGTTTCCAGGTGACTTCGAGTGGCGGCCGCGACTTCGAGCAACTCGGCCGCCCAGGGTCGCGGAAGCAGGAGGTGGGGAACGTGGGCCATCAACGAGAGCGGCGACGCCGCCTGCCTCGAGCGACCGGCGTCTCTCCCAAGGCCTCGGCGAGCGCACGCAGAGCGGTCTCCTGCTCCTCGCTCAGCTCGGAGGGAACCACCACGTCGACGACGACGATGAGGTCGCCGCGCCCTCGCCGGCGTAGCGCCGGCATGCCGCGCCGCGCCATCCTGAACACCGTGCCCGGCTGCGTGCCCGGCGGGATGTCGATCTCGATGGGTTCCTGGTCGATTTGTGGAACGGCCACCACCGCCCCGAGAGAGGCCTCTGCGATGCCGACTCGAACCGTGTGCCGCAGGTCGTCGCCCAGGCGCTCGAAGCGGGGATCGGGAGCCACCCGGAGCTGCACGTACAGGTCGCCCGGGAGCGACCCGTTCTGCCCGGCGCCGCCCCGGCCCGCCAACCGGAGGCGCGTCCCGTCATCGACGCCGGCCGGGATCTCGACGGTGACCGTCACCTCGTCGTCGACGATCCCCGACCCGCGACACCGTCGGCATGGATCCTCGATGATCGAGCCGCGGCCCCGACAGGTGGCGCACGTCGTCACGGTCGTCATCGAGCCCAGAAACGTCTGCCGGTTGACCTGAACCTGGCCGTGCCCGCCGCACGTCGTGCAACGGATGGGGTCGTGCCCCGGCTCGGCGCCGCTGCCCGAGCAGACCTCGCACCTCTGAGGAGCGACGTACGTGACCTCGCGACTCGCGCCTGCTGCGGCGCGCTCGAGCGACAACTCGATGACCACCGCGACGTCGCGTCCCCGAGCCGCGCTCGCCCGCCCCGCCCCTCCGAATCCCGCTCCGCCGAAGAACTGTTGGAGTATCTCGTCGAGACCCGCGAAGTTGGTGAACAGGTCGCCGATGTTCAGTTGGTCGCCCCGGTCGAATGCGGCGCGGCGTTGCGGGTCGGAGAGGACCTCGTATGCCTCGGCGATCTCCCTGAAGCGGGCCTCGGCGGTCGGGTCGCCTGGATTGGCGTCGGGATGGCTCTCCCTGGCGAGCTTCCTGAATGCCTTCTTCAGCTCTTCGGGCGATGCATCGCGGCCCACCCCGAGGATGTCGTAATAGTCCTTCATCCTCAGTGCCCGAGACGATCCTCGAGACCCTCTCCGACCTGCTCGACGATCCGAATCGTCCTGCGGTAGTCCATGCGGGTGGGCCCGAGGACGCCGACCCTGCCGACCCCGCTCTCGCCGGCGCCGTAACTGGCGGCGACAACCGCGATGTCGAGCTCTTCGACGTTGAACTCGCTGCCGAACCGGACGGATGTGCCCTCCGGCGCGTCTCCGAGGATCTGGCGCATCTCACCCTCGCGCTCGAGGAGGCTGAGGATCGATTGCACGTTGGCGAGGTCCTCCCAGAGGGATGCCAGCTGGCTCGTCCCACCCACATACAGATCGCTCGTCGACATCTCGGCCCCGGCAAGCGAGCCGGCAACCGTTGTCACGAGCCCGGCGACACGGTCCGGCACGTCACTCTGTCCGGTCGCCGCCAGTTCGTCCTGACCGGCCTTGATCGTCCTGCCGACGAACATGCGCTCGAGGACGTCTTCGGCGTCCATCAGGTCGGCGGCGGTCGGCGACCGCTGCAGTCGGACGACCTCCTGGTTGACGCGCCCTGATTGCGCGACGGTCACCGTCAGGACGACGTTGGGGGCAACCGGGACGAGGTGGATACCGAGGATCGTCTCCGAGCCGAAGCCGGGGCCCATCACGATGGCCGGGTAGTGTGCCAGGTCTGACAGCAGGCCGGTCGTCTCCTTGAGCAGCTTGCTCAGCTCGCTGTGCATGTCGGCGAAGAACCCCTCGATGCGGGCTCTCGTGGCCGACCGGAGCTGGGCAGGCGAGCAGTGGTCGACGTAGAACCGGTAGCCCGCCTGAGTCGGCACCCTGCCCGCCGACGTGTGCGGCTGGACCACGAACCCATACGACTCGAGCCGCGCCAGATCGTTGCGGACGGTGGCACTCGAGACGGGGAGGCCGCTGCGATCGAGGATCGTCTGCGAGCTGACCGGCTCGCCGGTGCGGATGTACTCCTCGACGAGTACCTGCAGGATGTGCGACCTGCGGTCATCGAGCATGTGGAGAATTTAGCAGTCGCGAGGTGAGAGTGATAACCAGGCCCGCCCGCCGCCCTGAGGCTCCTTCAGCGCCAATACCGCCCGAACCACTTCGTCGGTGAGTAGGGGACGGCTGACGACGAGCCTTCCTGCTCGAAGCTCGAGGACTCCGGCGGCGATGAGGCGCTTGCCTTCCTCGGAGCCGGCGAGGATCTCGCCACCCCACCCGGCGACGACGCCGGCGGCGCGGCGCAGCCCGACCATGAGCCGCTCCTGCTCGCGTGACCAGCCGGCGACCTCCTCGACCGCAACCTGTGGAGAGCTCGCGCTCTCCACGCGGTCGAGGTACACGTCGAGGACTCGAGCATTGCGGGTTCGCCTCCCACCCCGGTGGCCGTGGGCTCCCAACCCGAATGCGGCGTACTCGCCCTGGGCCCACGTCGACAGGTTGTAGCGACAGACGTGTCCCGGACGAGCCCAGTTGGAGACCTCGTAACGAATCAGGCCGGCGCCGGCAGCGAGCGCATCGAACAGCTCGTACTTGTCGGCTTGATCGTCCGGATCGGGGCCAGGAGCACCAGCCGTGACGGCCGAGGCCAGGGCCGTGCCGGGCTCGACTGTCAGCGCGTACGCCGAGACGTGGTCGACGCCGAGCGCCAGAGCCTTGGTCACCGTCGCCCGCCAGGAGTCGAGCGACTCTCCAGGGGCGCCGTACATGAGGTCGATCCCTACGGATGGCACTCCGCTGCGCCGGGCGGACGCCACTGCCGACACCGCCTGTTCGCCCACGTGCACCCTTCCAAGCGAGCCCAGGACGCCATCGTCGAGAGACTGCACGCCCAACGTCACCCTGGTGACGCCGCCGTCCAGGTAGGCGGCGCCGATCTCGTCCGACCAGTCCTCGGGATTCGCCTCCAGGCTCACCTCGGCGGCGCCGGCGAGGCCGAATCGGTCACGGAGCGCTCGGATGAGCCGGGTGATGTCGCCTGGTGCCGTCGACGACGGCGTGCCACCGCCGAAGTTGACGGCGTCCAGCGGACGCCACGGCTCGGCGCCAGCGATCTCGGCGGCGACCGCCGCGACGTAGCGATCGACGGTCGGCGCCGTCCCCCCCTCCTCCGGTGTGACGACGGCGAAGTCGCAGTACGGGCACCGCCTGCGGCAGAAGGGGATGTGGACATACGCAGACCGCCACGCGGCGGCGGTGTCCGCCAGCTCCGGCGAGTCAGGTGCGACGGTGGAGAGCGCCGCGCTACTCATCGATCCGCAGTGCCGAGATGAACGCCTCCTGCGGCACCTCGACCTGCCCGACCATCTTCATGCGGCGCTTGCCCTCCTTCTGGCGTTCGAGGAGCTTGCGCTTGCGAGTGATGTCGCCTCCGTAGCACTTGGCGAGAACGTCCTTGCGCTTGGCCTTGATCGTCTCCCTGGCTATCACCCGGCTCCCGAGCGCCGCCTGCACCGGAACGTCGAACAGCTGGCGCGGGATGAGCTCCTTGAGGCGGGCGACCATCGCCCTGCCGTACTGATAGGCCTTGTCACGGTGAACGATCGTCGAGAAGGCGTCGACCGGGACTGCGTTGAGCAGGATCTCGACCCTCACGAGGTCGGCTTCCTGGTAACCGTCCGCCTCGTAGTCGAGTGAGGCGTAACCCCTCGTCCTCGATTTGAGCTGGTCGAAGAAGTCGAAGACGATCTCACCGAGCGGCAACCGGTAGTGGAGCTCGACGCGCTCCGGGGACAGGTATGTCATCTCGCCCATCTGCCCGCGCCGCTGCTGGACGAGCTCCATCACCGTCCCGACGTACTCGGAAGGAGTCAGGATCATGACCTTGACGACCGGCTCTGCGATCGACGCCAGCGAGCCTGCCTCGGGGAGGTCCTGCGGGGAGCGCACCTCGACTTGTCTTCGGTCGACCGTCGTGGCGCGATAGGCGACGGAAGGCGCCGTCGACACGAGGTCGAGGTCGTACTCTCGCTCGAGCCGCTCGCGAACGATCTCCATGTGCAACAACCCGAGGAACCCGACGCGGAAACCGAACCCGAGCGCCCGGGACGACTCCGGCTGATAGACGAGTGACGAGTCGTTGAGGCGGAGCTTCTCGAGCGCCTCTCGCAGCCGCTCGAAGTCGTCACCGTCCGTCGGAAACACGCCGGCGTACACCATCGGCTTCGGCTCGCGGTATCCGGGCAGAGCCTCGGACGCCGGACGATCCGTCGCCGTGACAGTATCTCCCACGCGGGCCAGGTCGATCTCCTTGATGCCCGTCACCAGGAACCCGACCTCGCCTCGGGTGAGCCGGGGAACGGGTCTGGCGGCCGGTGTGCGAACGCCGACCTCGTCCGCCATCTCTCGCTCGCCCGTGGCCATGAAGCGAACCGCCGACCCGGCCACCAGGGCGCCGTCGACCACCCTCACGTGGCAGACGACCCCGCGATACGTGTCGTAGAACGAGTCGAAGACGAGCGCACGCAGCGGCGCCTCGTCCTCTCCCCCAGGAGGCGGCAGCCGGGCGACGATCGTCTCAAGGAGCTCGTCGACGCCTTCACCGGACTTGGCGGAAACGAGGAGCACGTCCTCCTTCGACCCGCCGAGGATGCCGACGAGCTCGCCGGCCACCCTGTCCGGGTCGGCCGCCGGCAGGTCGATCTTGTTGACCACCGGGACCACGTCGAGCCCGGCCTCGATCGCCAGGTAGGCGTTGGCGAGCGTCTGCGCCTCGACGCCCTGCGACGCGTCGACGACGAGCAGGGCCCCCTCGCACGCCGCCAGGCTGCGCGACACCTCGTACGAGAAGTCGACGTGGCCGGGCGTGTCGATCAGGTTGAGCGTGTACTCATGCCCGTCCCGGGCGCGGTACTGCAGCCGCACGGCGTTCGCCTTGATCGTGATGCCGCGCTCCCGCTCGATGTCCATCGTGTCGAGCAGTTGGTCGCGCATCTCGCGGGCTGTGACCGCCCCGGTGCGCTCGAGGAGACGATCGGCGAGAGTCGACTTCCCGTGGTCGATGTGAGCGATTATGCAGAAGTTGCGAATGCGCGCCGCGGCGGTCATTTCGTTCCGGAGAGGGCGGAAACGGCATTGTACCGTTGCCTGGAGCGCTGCTAACGTAGCGGCTTCCCCACCGACCTGAGGGCGTATTTCGTATGGCCAACATCAAGTCCCAGATCAAGCGCAATCGCCAGAACGAGGCGAACCACGAGCGCAGCAAGGCGATCCGCTCAGAGCTGAAGACGAGGTCGCGCAACGTGCTCACGGCGGCCGACGCAGGCGATGCCGACGCAGCAAACGAGGCATTGCAGATCGCCCAGAAGCGCATCGACATGGCTGCCAGCAAGGGCGTGATCCACAAGAACACCGCAGCCAGACGCAAGGCGCGACTCGCCAAGCGCGTGCGCCAGATCGCCGGCTGACCGCCCCGGAGCCCCCACATGACCGATGACAAGACGTGGCTCACACCTGCCGCGCACGCCAAGCTGAGCGAGGAGCTCGAGCAGCTCACCACAAGTGGCCGAGCAGAGGTCGAGGCGCGCATCGCCGAGGCTCGCTCCCACGGTGACCTGCGGGAGAACGCCGAGTACGACGCCGCCAAGAACGAGCAGGGCCTCCTGGAGGCGAGGATCCGCCAGATCACGCACATCCTCGAGAACAGCGAGGTGCGCGCCGCCTCCGACAGCGGCGCCGTCGAGGTCGGGACGATCGCAACCGTCGTCGACGAAGATGGCGACGAGGTGGAGTTCTTCGTCGCACCAGCCGAGAACAAGATCGCCGGGATGCTGCTCGCCTCTCCCGACAGCCCGCTCGGCGCCGCCCTCCTCGGCGCCGCTCCCGGCGACAAGGTGACGTACCAAGCTCCGGGCGGCACGTTCAGCTACCTCGTGAAGGACGTCAGGGTCTACGGCGGTTGACGCCCGGCTCCCTGAGCGCCCCGGTCATCTCCTCCCGCCGTACCAGCGGCACAACGCCACGGTCAGCCGCTCCATGGTCACCCGATGGGTCGCTTCGGGCGCCGTCTTCAGTTGGAGATCCGCCCGAGCCAGGGCGCCCAGAGCAAGGCGCAGGTCCGAGTCGTTCACGCGATTGCGCTGCTTCCAGACCTTCTCGAGTGGGAAGCCCCTGCGCCCCCCTTCCATCTCGGCGAACTCGTCGTACGTCTTGGCCGCCGTGCTGAGGGACCGCCGACGCAGGTCGGTCTGGATGGTGGCGAGCAGCACGAGCGGGTGGCCGTGCAGCAGGAAGTCCTCGAGGCGGCGGAGCGCCTCGGCACGGTCGCCTGACGACACGGCGTCCATGTACATCCAGGTCGGCTCGTCCGGCCGGTTCTTGAACCGGGCATAGACCTCCTCGGCCGTGATCGGCGCTCCCGAGGACGCCAGTTGATCGAGCGCTTGGCCGATCGAGGCGACGTCGGTGCCGAACCGTTGAATGAGCGCCTCGGCGGCCGGCGGATCGATTCGTATGCCCCGATCACGCACGGCGCCGGCCAACCACTCCGCTGCGCCGCGCTCATTGATCCGCTTGACCTCGATCTTCTCGCCGATCGCCGTGAGCGTCTTGGAGAGAGGAGCCGGAATCGCACCGGATGCGACGAACACGACGGCGACGGCCGATTGATCCGCAGATGCCAGCACCTCGGACAGGATCGTCGCTTCGGCCTTGAGTAGGGACTGGGCGTCCACCACGAGCAGCCCGGTCACACCCCCGAAGAGCGACCCGCTCTGCAGCGCCGGAATGGCCACTTGGACCGGGCCCCGAACGCCGGCGTCGCTCGACTCCTCCCCCGCCCCCCTGCCCGGCACGTCGACGCGAGTGACCTCATCGGCACCGAGCTGCACGAAGGCGGCAGCGGCGCGCTCCAACATCAGCTCGCGCTCTCCCGGCCCACCGTCCGCAGGGCCGCTGATGACGACGATCGACTTCACGGTCCGGACGATAGGCAGCGAGCCCGACAGGAGCTCGAGGACCCGGTGTCACCGAAACGGGACTCCGATGTCTCCCTCGTCCCGTGTGAGGTGAACCTCGACGCCTCGACCGGCGAGCGTCTCGAGCACTGCCGGCGACGGGTGGCCGTACGAGTTCTCACCGACGCTGATGATCGCCACGTCGCCGACGGTGTCGGCCAGCCATTCGAGGTCGGTGGTCTTCGAGCCGTGATGCGGCACCAGCAGCACGTCTGGTCGCAACGGTGGCAGCTCGCCTTGGGCGATCGCCTCGATGTCCCCTCCGAGGAGCATCGTCCTCCCGCCTGCCTCCAACCAGAGCACGACCGACCCGTCGTTCTGGGCGGCGAAGCGCCGCTGTGGTCCGATGACCTCGATCTCGAGCTCGCCGAGAGCCACCCGCGTACCAGGTGGCGGGGATGCGACGGCGATCCGGCGGGCGATTGCCTCGGCGACGATCCCGTCCAGCACGGCGTCGAGCACCTGCTCTCGGGGCAGCCAGAGCGCTCCGACGTCGACGACGTCGAAGATACCGACGAGGCCGCCGACATGATCACCGTCACCGTGGGTGGCGACCAGGAGATCGATGTGGTCGACACCGTGACGCCGGAGCCCGCTCGCCAAGACGAGCGGGTCGCGGCCGCCGTCGACGAGCGCCACGGCCCCGCCCGGCACCTGGAGCAGGATGGCGTCGCCTTGGCCGACGTCGAGCACCGTGGCGGTAGCAACGCTGACTCCGGCAACGGGGAGGAGTGAGGCGCCCAGCGCCACCACGGCGAGCGCCGCGACGAGCGGCCGGGCCCTCGGCAGGCGGAGCGCCGCCCCTGCACCGGTAACGACGGCAACAGCCGCCACCGGCCCGAGTTGCGGCCACCCGGCCGCCTGGTGTGCCAGCCGGAGCACGACGCCGGCAAGCGCGGCCCCGGCAGCCGTGAGTGACGAGACGCCCGACAGGGTCCCGATTCCGCCGATCGATGTCGCCGCGGCGACGAGTGGAGCTGCGACCAGGTTGGCGGCCGGAGCGAGCAGCGGCACCGTCCCGAAGCGCATCAGCAGCAGAGGGAGGACGGCGCACTGAGCCGACAGTGTCGCCCCCAGGGCCGTCCAGAGCAGGCGGGGCCGCTTGGCGCCGAAGACGGGGGCGCCGAGGAGCAAACCGGCGGTGGCGAAGGCGGACAGCTGGAAGCCAACGCTCATCGCCAGCTCGGGTGCGACGGCGAGGAGGATGCTGACGGCAGAACCGAGCGCCACCCACGGATCGACCGGGACGCCGGCCACCCTCCCGCCGAGGACGAGGGCGGCCATGGCGGCGGCGCGCAGGACCGAAGGTTCCCAGCGGGTGGCGGCGACGAACACGCCGAGGGCGCCGAGGCCGAGAACCGATCTGACCCTTGCCGACACGCCGAGCGGAGCCATCACGAGCCACCAGGCGCCGAGCACCAGGGCGACGTTGCCACCGGACACTGCGACGAAGTGGGCCAGTCCGGAGCGTCGGAGAGCATCGACGTCGGCCGGAGTCAATCGGCTGGTGTCGCCGACGAGAAAGCCTGCGAGCAGCGCCGAGCCGGCGCCCGTCTCGCGGGCGGCCGCAGTCGTCACGCGGTTGCGGAGTGCCGATCCGGCCCGCAGGATGGGATCACCGGCGGGACCGAGCACTGCGACTGCGGCGGCGTCGATCGATCCGGCGACCGGCCCGGCCCTGGTGGCCGACGGTCGGGCTGTGGCCCTCCCGGTGACGAGGACGGCAGCCCCCACGTCGAGGCCGTCGGGTGGGTCCTCGACATCGACCGTCATGCGGGGGCCGTCCCAAGGCACGGGCTCTCCCGCGACGACGAGCCATGCCGGTCGGATGGCGAACGAGGTTCCGAAGGGACCCCGGTACGGCTCGGTCGCCACCCGTCCACCGACCTCCACCCTCCCCACCGGGACGTCGGCAGCCAGCGTCGCCGAGACCCGGGCGGCGCCGAGTGCCCCGGACGCCATGCCGCACACCACGCACAGGACAACCGGCAACCGCCCGGCCAGGCCGCCGACACCGGCAAGGAGCACGGCCGCCAAGACGGCGGGTGCGACTCCGAGCGCACCCCCGACGAGCACCCCCGCCCAGACGGCCACCGCGCAGGCGCACACCCGCCTCCCCCGCCCCTTGGGCCAGCCGAGCCCGGCGGCACCACTCACGGCACGACGAGGTCGTCGCGCATCTCAGCCAGGGTCGCCTCGCCGATACCGGGCACGTCGAGCAGATCCTCGGGGCTCTCGAATGGGCCGTTCGCCTCCCGATGCTCGACAATGCGAGCCGCCAGGACGGGACCCACGCCCGTCAGCTGCTGCAGCTCGCTCTCGGATGCCGTGTTGACCCGCACGCCCGTATCGGTCACGGCAGCGGGGCCGAGGGGACCTCCCCCATCCGCCGACGGGATCACGACCTGCTCGCCCTCTCGAACCGTCGCGGCCAGGTTGAGTCCTTCGAGGTCGGCGCCCGGCAGCACGCCGCCTGCTGCGGCGATCGCGTCGGCGATCCGGCCGCCCTCGGCGATCTCGACGAGGCCCGGTGCGACCACGGCTCCCGACACGTGCACCGTCACCTGGCCGCTGCCCGGCTCGGAGGTCAGCTCGATGCCGGGGGCGACCACGCCGGGGACGGGAGGGATCGACCGCCAGCCGAACCATGCGCCGGCGGCGAGCGCAACGACGACGAGCCAGGCTGCACCACCGATGTTGCGGGGTGGCTCGATGGGGACCTCCTCGGCCGGCCCACCGCAGACTCCGCGGCATCACAGATATCACCGGAGTCGGACAGATTGAAGAGGGAAGCCGACGGAGCTCCGCCGATCCGGGGGGTAGCCGGCGTGTTGGGGCGACCTAGAAGAGCAGCCGCAGGACGGACTCGACGGATTGCTCCAGCTCGTTCTGGATCCGCTGCAGGTCTTCTAGGAACAGCAATCCGATGGCGGCGAGGAGGTTCACCCCTGCGTGAGCCCATATCGCCCTGCTCAGGCTCCTGCAGGAGAGGGCCAGGTAGCCGAGCCCCATCCCGACCGGCAGGAGCGCGATCGATGCGAACCACGAGTTGGGATCGCCGATCACGTGGGAGACGGCGAATGCCGCTGCGGAGAACACGACCGCGGTGTGGCGGCCGAATGAGCGGAGGAGACGGGAGAGCAACATCCCGCGGAACATGATCTCCTCGACGGTGGGCGCCAAGGCAACGACGACGAACAGGGCAACGAGCTTGACACCCGCCCCCTCGATCACCTCGAGCGACTCCGTGATCCCTTGATCGGGAGGATCTGAGATCGGGAGGAGCTCGCGGAGGGCCAGCAGCAGCACACCGGCTCCGATCTGGAGGGCGACGCCGACGACGAGCGCCCATGAGTCGGCCATCCGGATCCTCAGGCCGAGGGCCTCGCCGAGCGGGCGGGGGTCGCGCGACCTCCACAGCACGAAGATCACGAAAGCCATGCCGCCGAACTGCGCAGGAGCGAGGATCCCGATGATCGCCGAGTCGGGCACGCCGGAGTCGCCGTACCGGAGCGCGAGAGGTATCGCGGCCATGAACGAGGCCGCCAGCCCGCCGAGGAACACCCACATCGGGTCGGCGTACGTCCAGGGCGTCCCCGGCAGGTAGCCGCCTGCCGGCCGGCCGCTCTCGGCGACCGGCTCATCCGTGAAGCTCACAGCGGAGATCCTGGCATGAACTCGCTGGCGATCCGGCGCGCCTCGATCTCGAAGCGCACGGCGCGGTACGCATCCCAATGCCCCAGCCTGCGCGCCCGGCCCCGCACGTAGTCGGCCGCGTAAAGCACGACCTGGCGCGGGATGCCGAGTCGAGCCAGCTGCTCGACGTGCACGAGCTCGTGCACCATCAGCACGGCGATGTCCGTCGTGTCTCCGCCTGCGAGCTGGCGTTCCATCACGGACGGTTGCACGTACACCGCCCACGGCGTCGTCACCGCGGCGATACCCTCTGCCCACAAGCGACGGAAGGTCGGGCCGGCGATGCGGACCTCGACGGTGGAGGGGTCGACATGAGGAAGCCGGTCGTGCACGGCTTGCACGTCGATGCCGCCGGCCAGGAGAAAGTCGAGTGCCGTGACGGCGTTCGCCATCGGGCGAGCCTACCGATGGGCGACCGTACCGCCCCGTCCGCCCTCTACCATGCTGTCACTCCACGAGGAGCCGGAATGTCGAGGCAATACGACCACGCCGACGTCGAAAAGCGCTGGCAGGAGAGCTGGGAGGCAGACGGCCTCTACCGCTCGGTCGTCGATTGGGACAAACCGAAGCACTACGCGCTCACGATGCTCCCGTATCCCTCAGGCGACCTCCACATGGGGCACTGGTACGCCATGACGCCGTCCGACGCCCGCGCCAGGTTCATGCGCATGAAGGGGCACAACGTCCTGTTCCCGATCGGCTTCGACGCCTTCGGGTTGCCGGCGGAGAACGCCGCCGTGCAGCGCAACGTCCATCCCGCCAAATGGACCCACGAGAACATCAGACACATGCGGGGCCAACTGCGGTCGATGGGAGCCATGTTCGACTGGGCCCGCGAGGCGGTCAGCTGCGAGCCCGACTACTACACGTGGAGCGAGTGGTTCTTCAAGCAGATGTTCGAGCACGACATCGCGTATCGCGGTGAGGCGGTCGTCAACTGGTCGCCGACGCTACAAACGGTGCTGGCGAACGAGCAGGTCATAGACGGCAGGGACGAGCGCACCGGCCAGCCCGTCGTGCAGCGGATCATGGAGCAGTGGTTCTTCGCGATCACGAGGTACGCCGAGGAGCTGCTCGGCTTCGAGGGCATCGACTGGCCAGAGCCGATCAAGACGATGCAGACCAATTGGATCGGTCGCTCCGAGGGCGCCAGGGTCACCTTCCAGACAGAGGCCGACCCGATCGAGGTCTTCACCACCCGCCCCGACACCTTGTGGGGTGCGACGTTCATGGTTCTCGCCCCCGAGCACCCGCTCGTCGACTCGCTCACGACGGACGAGATGCGCCCGGAGATCGACGCCTATCGGGAACAGACGGCGAGGCGCACCGAGCTGGAGCGCATGGAAGCCGAGCGCGAGAAAGGCGGTGTCTTCACCGGCGGACACGCCATCAACCCCGTGAACGGAGCGCGCCTCCCGGTGTGGATCGCCGACTACGTGCTGCTCTCGTACGGAACCGGGGCGATCATGGCAGTCCCCGCTCACGACCAGCGCGACTTCGAGTTCGCCAGGCAGTTCGGGCTCGACATCGTCCCCGTCATCCAGCCTGCGGGCGCGGCCCCGCTCGTTGCCGACGACATGGCCGAGGCGTACGTGGGTCCCGGCGTGATGGTCGACAGCGGACCGATCGACGGAGCCGAGACGACCGACGCCAAGGGCAGGGCCAACCCTTCGATCGCGGCCGCCATCGACTGGCTCGAGGAGGAAGCGGTCGGCGAGGAGGCGATCAACTACCGGCTCCGCGACTGGCTCATCTCCAGGCAGCGGTACTGGGGCTCGCCCATCCCGATCATCCACCGCGAGGACGGTGGGATCGAGGCGGTGCACGACGACGACCTACCAGTCGTTCTGCCGGAAGACGTCGAGTTCCAGGGGCGTAGCCCGCTCGCCGAGTACCCGCCCTTCGTCGAGACCACGGACTCCGAAGGCCAGCCCGCCAGGAGGGAAACCGACACGATGGACACGTTCATGTGCTCGTCGTGGTACTGGTTCCGCTACCTCTCGCCGCACTTCCAAGCTGCACCGTTCGACCCGGAGGAGGCGGCCTATTGGCTGCCCGTCGACACGTACACCGGCGGAGCTGAGCATGCAGTGATGCACCTCCTGTACGCCCGCTTCTTCGTGAAGGCGATGCGGGACATGGGCGTGTTCGACGACACCGTCGCCGTCATGAAAGAGCACGACAGGGACCCGGCCGGTCTGTTCGACGAGCCGTTCATGATCCTGCGCAACCAAGGACAGATCCTCGGCGAGGAGCGCACCGGCGATGTCGTCGTCGTCAACGGTGAGTGGCTCGACGGACGCATCGTCGCCACGTCCGTTCGGGTCGACGGAGCGGCGCAGGCCGGGCTCATCACCGGGGAGCTGAAGCGGCGCACCGAGAACGTTCTGCAGGTGGAGGTCGACGGCGATCTCGTCACCGTCGAGGTGCCTGCGTCCGCCGTCGTCGACATCGCGACCATCCCCGGGGACAACGACGTCACCCAACTCAAGCACCACCTCGACGTGCAACGCATGTCCAAGTCGCGCGGCAACGTCGTCTCACCCGACGATCTCGTCGCCTTGTACGGGGCGGACACCATGCGGACGTTCCTCATGTTCGCGTTCGAGTGGCAGAAGGGTGGTCGGTGGGACGGTCGCGGGATCGTCGGAGCTCGTCGGTTCATCGAGGACGTCTGGAAGATCGGGACGGCCGAGTACCAGTCGATCGCCTCCAGCGGCGACGTTGCGCTCCTTCGGTCACTGCACCAGACGATCCTCAAGGTCGAGGCCGACCTGACGGACTTCAAGTGGAACACGGCGGTCGCGGCGCTCATGTCGCTCAGGAACGACCTCACCCAGCACCTCAATGTCGTCGCAACGGCGTCGCCTGAGGTCTGGAGCGAGGCGGTCGACACGCTGCTGAAGCTGCTGGCACCAATAGCCCCACACGTCACCGAGGAGCTGTGGCATCTGCGAGGCAACCCCGGCTCCATCCATCTGGAGGCATGGCCCGTCGCCGACGAGGACCTCGCACGGGACGAGACCGTCACGATGGTCGTTCAGGTGAACGGGAAGGTCCGCGACCGGATCGAGGTCTCAGCCGACATCTCGGAGGACGAGGCGAGGCAAAGGGCCCTGGCGACCGGCAACATCCAGGCGTGGCTGGCGGGCGGCGAGGTTCGTACCGTGATCGTGCGCGCCCCGAGGCTCGTCAACATCGTCGTCTGACGACTCGGCGCAACGACTCAGACGGGCGTCCTCGGAGGTGCAAGCGCCGGGTCCGCCGAACCGTTCACTCGCCGCAGCCGATTCCTCCCCCGAGCAGGAAGACGTCGTGGTAGTAGCGCCCGTTGCTCTCCAACGTCCCGCGGATCCCGCTCGGGTTCCCGTCCACGAAGAACAGCCAGAACCCGAAGGGGTCGGCGACCTCGATCGTCACCCTGCTGCCGTAGATCACCTGGAGCTGCGCTCTCGTGTCGTTCCATTGGAGGCCTTCGTCGGTGTGGATCCGCTTGTCGGCGCGGTTCCCGGCCGGGTCGGATACCTCGACGGTGAAGAACTCGCCGTCCTCGGCGATGTTGTCCCGCGTGTTGAAGATCTGGACGTTCCCCCACCGAACGACGCGCACCTGTGTACCCGGGCACGTGCCGAACGGCGAGAAGCTGTCGATCCATCCGGAATCGTCGTCGGGATCGCCCATGTCGGCCGGGTCGCCGAGCGCCGCGGCGAACTCGAGCAGCACCGCCTCGGTGTTCGAGCCGAAGGTCTGCGCTCCGAGCCCGTCGGGGTGGAGCTCACGGGCGTGGGGGAGCATCTCGCACGCCACGATCGTCTCGGCGCCACACCAGTCGACGCCGTCGCCTCCGTTGGCCGAGTCCACGGCACCGCCCCCCAGGAACATGTCGGGGCCGCTCCCTCCGAACATCTCGTCTGCGCCGCCGCCGCCGCCGATGACGTCGCGCTGTGCACCTCCGCGCAGCGTGTCTGCGGCGCCTCCCCCGGCGAGCGCGTCGCGCCCGGAGCCCCCGCGCAGCTCGTCCCGCTTCTTCCCGCCGAGCAGGTAGTCCTTGCCGTCGCCCCCGGAGATCCAGTCACGTCCGCCGCCGCCGTCGATCCGGTCGTGGTCGGCCCCTCCGCAAATGATGTCGTCCCCGCCGCGCCCGTCGATGCGGTCCCGACCAGCGCGCCCGACGATCACGTCGTCACCCGGGGTCCCCACGAGAATGTCGTCCCCTGCCGTCCCCGTGATCGTGGCCGCCTCGCCGTTGCAGCTCGCCGCCGCCGCCCCGGCCGTCGGCGCGAACAACATCGTCGCCGACAGGGCAAGCGCGACAGGCACGGCCAAGAACTTGCGGGTCATCGTTCACACTCCCGGATTCGCGGACATCACGAGCCTATAGGGCGCAGAGTGGTTCCGGGAACGTCACGCGGGGCGAGGGTCGCCGGGATTCCGTGGATAGGTTGCCCCCAACACGCAATCCCCCGGCGCCAGCCGGGGGATCGACGAGCGCCACAGGCCGAGTCGAGGGGGCCCCATCCCCAAGCCACCCCCTCGGCTCGGGTCGCACAGCGACCGCTCGCCGGTCCCCCGCAAAGCGGGAGACAGCGTGGAGTGCGCCACAGGCCGAGTCGAGGGGGGCCCCGCCAACCCAAGCCACCCCCTCGGCTCGGGTCGCACAGCGACCGCTCGCCGGTCCCCCGCAAAGCGGGA
>DASWKR010000043.1 GCA_036396535.1 Acidimicrobiia bacterium
CGGGCGGATGTTCTGGTTGTGGTGGAAGACGTTGTCGGGGTCGTAGGTGGTCTTCACGTCCACCAGCCGCCCGTAGACGGAGTCGCCGTACGCCTCGCGGACCCGGCCGGGGTCTTCGTCGCCGCCGAGGAAGTTGACGTAGACGCCTTCGCGGAAGCGGCCGAGGGCGGCGAAGAAACCCCTCGTCCAAGCGGTGTCCCGGTCGCCGACGTCCTCGCCGGGCCGCCACACACCATCGAGGGTGATCGCGTGCGACGCCTGCCGGTTCCCGAACGCCGTCCCGCCATCGACCACACGGCTCACCGCCCCCTTCAGATGGAACATCGCCGCGTACGACCGTGGCGACGAGCAGGAGAACGCGTGCTCGGCGATCACTTCGATGAGGTCGTCGCGGAGCTCGGGGAGGTGGGTGGACTTCCAGTAGTAGCTCCAACCGTGGACGACGGTCGAGTCGAGCGCGCTCTGGAATCCCGCGTACAGCGTGGGCCCGACCAGGTCGAGGAGCGGAGTCCGGGATGCGCGCAGCGGACGGAGCCTCTGCAAACCGTCCTCGATCGGCCCGGCGTAGCAGGTACCCACCATCACCACCGGGCGCCAGTGCAGATTCTCGGGGATGACCGGTAGCGGTGGCGCGGTGCCGAACCTCACGACCGTGCCGAGCTCGTCGGGAGCGTCGCGGACGAAGTCGCGGTAGAAGCGGAGAACCTCCCTCGCGTCGCTCGCGTCCCAGAGGATCGGCCCGGCCAGGACGGTCGGCCCGACGGAGTGGAGACGGAACTCGAACGAGGTGACCGCGCCGAAGTTGCCGCCGCCGCCTCGCAGCGCCCAGAACAGGTCGGGGTGCTTGTCCCCGGACGCGCGCAGCAGCTCGCCGTTAGCCGTCACGACGTCGGCGGCGAGGAGGTTGTCGACCGTGAGGCCGTGCTTGCGCATCAGCCAGCCGACGCCGCCGCCGAGGGTGAGCCCGGCGACGCCGGTGTGGCTCACGATTCCGCCGGTGGTGGCCAGACCGTGCGCCTGCGTCTCGCTGTCGACGTCCCCCCACAGCGCACCACCCTGCACCCAGGCCCTGCGGCCGGCGGGATCGACTCGCACGCCCCGCATCGCCGAGAGGTCGATGACGATCCCGTCGTCGCAAACGGCGGTGCCCGCCACGTTGTGGCCTCCGCCCCGTATGGCGATCTCCAGATCGTGGTCGCGGGCGAAACGCACGGCCGCGACCACGTCGGCGCTCCCGATGCATCGGGCGATCAGGCGCGGGCGCCGGTCGATGGCACCGTTCCAGACTGCACGGGCGCTGTCGTAGTCGGCGTCGCCGGCGCTGATCAGCCGGCCTCGGAACCCGTCGATCTTCGCGAGGGTTGGCTTCTTGCTTCCGTGGGCGATTTCCGCGGTCGTTGCTGACGTCATCGTGTCCTCCCGTCTCGACGGCCACATCGAACCACCGTGGACCGCGGCTGGATAGTCAAGAATCTGGACTTCACAATCGATGGCGGGTGCGCAACACTGGCGTCGTGAGGACGTACGGTCAGTACTGCCCCATCGCCCGTGGCGCCGAGATCTTCGCCGAGCGCTGGACCCCCCTGATCATCCGCAACCTGTACCTTGGCTGCGGCAGCTTCAGTGAGATCCTGCAGGGCGCGCCCGGACTCTCCCGTACCCTGCTCTCGCAGCGGCTCAAGCACCTGGAACGGCTCGGTGTCGTCGGGTCGGCGCCCAAGCCCGACGGGCGCGGGCACCGCTACAAGCTCACGTCCGCAGGCCACGAGCTTTTCACGGTCTGCCGGTCGCTCGGCGAGTGGGGTGCGCGTTGGCTCGAGATCGCCCCCGAGAACCTCGACCCCTTTGTGGCCCTGTGGTCGATGTGCAACGCGCTCCGCCGAGACCGGCTCCCGGATCGACGCGTCGTCATCCGCTTCGACTTCAC